>DASZOW010000732.1:0-4297 GCA_035550615.1 Puia sp. | reverse complement strand
CCAAAAACAAAGATCGACCGGTGGGCCGCTGAAAAAACCGTCACCTATCTCGGCCACACCGACGACGTAGCGTCGTACATCAGGAAAGCGGACTGTATTGTCCTACCTTCTTATCGGGAAGGAATGCCGCTTAGCCTGCTGGAAGCCGCCAGCATGGGCAAGGCGCTTATCGCCACCGACACTCCCGGCTGCCGCGCCGTCGTCATTCCCGGCATCAATGGGTATCTCTGCGCCATCAAGGACGGCGGCGGCCTGGCGGAGAAAATGGCCGAATATTATCATCTTCCACCCGCCGCCAAAGAACAGATGGGCCGTGAAGGCCGCAATATGGTCCTGCGGAAATTTACCCGGGATATCGTCACAACGATCTATCTTGAGAAAATTAAGGCGTTCCGGCGCAAGGGGGATGATATTCCCCGGACCGGTGACGATATTTGATCCCATGCATATCTTCCTGTTCATCCTCTACTGTCTGATTTGCGGCTATGGAATAGTAAAGCTTCCATATATCCGGCGCAGCGGGATCAAACCGGTGTTACTGCTGGCGCTTTTTTTTATACACGTGCTCACGGGCTGTCTGCATAATGTCATTGCCTATAAATATTTTCCAAACCATGGCGACATCTGGCATTATTTCTACCACAGCTTTTTTCTACGCCACCAGATGCTCACGGATTTCCACACCTTTATAACGGACTGGACCTGGTCATGGCTCACACACGAGAACCTCATGTTCATCCATATCGTGCTGAATTGTTTTTCGCTGGACAATCTCTATATCAACACGCTGCTGTTCTCTTTCCCGGTCTTCCTGGGCAACATCGCATTGTTCCGGGTGTTCCGCCGCCGTTTTCCCGGTGATCTGCTTCCGGCTGCCATGATCTTCCTGTTGCCCTCGGTGCTGTTCTGGACATCCTGTATCCACCGTGAGGCCTTGTTATATATGTTGCTGGGATTTCTGCTGTCGGGCATCGACAGGCTGCTGGCCAACGGCTTTCAGACCCGGCGTTTTTATGCCTGCCTGCTTTGGGTGGCGCTAATCGTTTTTTTCCGCAGCGCTTTTGTTTTTTCGTTGCTGCCCGCACTTTTTATCTGGATCTGGCTGGAAAGCCGGCCTGCCCGTCCCGTCCTGACCGGGTTGGCTATAGCGGCCATAGCCGGCATCATTCTGCTGAATTTCCTGGTCCCAGGCCTGACCATACCGGCGATCATAGCGGAGAAACAGCGGGAGTTCGATGTCCTGCAAGCGCATTCCCGCATCTTCTTCCCAGTGCTGGACGGGACCTGGAATAGCCTCCAACGTAGCCTTGCCTATATCGTCATGAACGGGCTGTTTGCCCCCCTTCCCGGTCAGGGCGGACAGGCCATCTATCTTGCCTTCTCGCTGGAATTATTCGCCATCTGGGCGATCGTCGCGATCGCGCTTGTCGGCCATACTACCCGGGCGATCATCCTGGCCCCGCCCTCCCACAACCGCGGCTTTGCACTTTTCTGCATCGTGCTGGCCCTATGCGGAATGCTCGAGATCGGCGCTACAGTCCCCTTTGTGGGCGCCATCGTCCGGTATCGCAGCATCTACCTCCCCTTTCTTCTGGCGCCCTTTCTGCATGCCCTGCGCACCCTTCCCCTCGTCGGTAAGACCAGCCAATGGCTCTTCCATCACTGTCTAATAAATTAAAAATAATCGATATAGGTCAAAATCCGGCCAAAAACCCGCTAAAAAGCGCCAAATCTGCGGGTTCATGCATTTTTTTATCGTGAATTCTTGATTTTTGACAGGGAATTCCTAAAAAATTGTTTTATATCCGTCCAATCCTTTAGTTTCGCTAAAATTTTGAAAGAAATGTCCTCATTAAGAATTAAAGCTATTGATCATTTGACCACCTTCGAGGGAGGCCAGGTGCCAGGGGCAGCCAAAATAACTGCCATCTTCGGTGAAAACGTATTCACGCTGAAAACAGCGCGTGAATTTTTGAGTGATGAAGCTTATAAGAGCCTTCAGGCCTCTATCAAAGGCGGTAAAAAGATCGATCGCGCGGTAGCCAACCAGATCGCTTCCGGTATCCGTCAGTGGTCCGAAGCCAAAGGTGTTACACACTTTACTCACTGGTTCCAACCGCTCACCGGGACAACCGCCGAAAAGCATGACTCTTTCTTTACCATAAAGAGCGATGGCACGGCAATCGAAGAGTTCGATGGTGCAGCGCTCATCCAACAGGAGCCTGACGCCTCCTCCTTCCCCAGCGGCGGTCTGCGCGCAACGTTCGAAGCGCGCGGTTATACGGCTTGGGATCCCAGCTCTCCGGCTTTCATAATGGAGATCGGCGCCGGCAAAACGCTTTGCATCCCCACCATCTTCGTTTCGTATACCGGCGAATCGCTCGACTATAAGGCTCCCCTGCTCAAGGCGCTTGCCGCACTCGACAAGGCTGCCGTAGAGGTTTGCCATTATTTCGACAAGAACGTCAACAAGGTTACGGCTACCCTTGGCTGGGAACAGGAGTATTTCGTCATCGATGAAGGTCTCTTTAACGCCCGTCCCGACCTGGTCATGAGCGGCCGCACGGTATTCGGTCATGCTCCCGCCAAAGGCCAGCAGTTGGAAGACCACTACTTCGGTAGCATCCCCGAGCGCGTATACGCTTTCATGCGCGACTACGAACAGGAAGCTTATAAGCTGGGCATTCCCCTCCGCACCCGTCACAACGAGGTCGCTCCCGCCCAGTTCGAATGCGCGCCGATCTTCGAAGAGGTCAGCGTTGCCGTAGACCATAACATCCTGCTGATGGACATCATGGACCGTGTCGCCCGTCGTCACCGGCTCCGCGTGCTGCTTCACGAAAAACCGTTTGCCGGCATCAATGGTAGCGGTAAGCATAACAACTGGTCCATGGCGACCGACACCGGTGTAAACCTTTTGGCTCCCGGTAAGACGCCGAAGACGAACCTGATGTTCCTGACCTTCTTCGTCAACACGATCAAGGCCGTTTACGAATATTCCGACATCCTGCGCGCCTCCATCGCTTCCGCGGGTAACGATTTCCGTTTGGGCGCCAACGAAGCGCCGCCCGCGATCATCTCCGTTTTCATCGGCGAATACCTGGCCAAGGTACTGGCTGATGTCAAGGAAAGAGTAGGCGACAAATTCGACGAACAGGACGAGGCTATCCTTAAGCTCGACCTGCACCGCAGCATTCCCGAGCTGTTGCTCGATAACACCGACCGTAACCGTACCTCGCCTTTTGCCTTTACGGGTAACAAGTTCGAGTTCCGCGCCGTCGGTTCCGGCGCCAACTGCGCCAACGCTATGATCACGCTGAACTCGATCGTAGCCGAAACGCTCCGCAAATTCAAAAAAGACGTAGACGCCCTGATCGAAAAAGGCGAGAAAAAAGAGATCGCCATCATGCACGTGATCCGCGAATACGTCGTCAGCAGCGAAAAAGTGCTGTTCGAAGGCGACGGCTACAGCGACGAGTGGCATCATGAAGCAGAACGCCGCGGTCTGCCCAATGTCCGGACCACTCCGCTGGCCCTGGATGCCATGGTCACCGAAAAGGCCAAGCACCTCTACGAAGCCAACGGCGTATATACTCATGTCGAGCTCGAAGCGCGTCATGAGATCGAACTCGAGAAATACGTCAAACGCGTACAGATCGAGGCCCGCATCATGGGCGAGCTGGCTACCAGCCATGTCCTGCCGCCGGCCATCAAATACCAGAATATCCTGATCCAGAATATCAAGGGGCTTAAAGAGATCGGCCTGCAGCCAAACGCCTACGTCAACCAGCAGCAGATCCTCGAAAAGATCTCCGAACATATCTCCAAGATCAGCGAGCTCGTAAGCAAGATGATCGAGGCCCGCAAGGTCGCCAACAACATCAGCGACTCCCGCACCAAGGCCATCGCTTACAACAGCCAGGTCAAGGAACCTTTCTTCGACACGATCCGTTATCATGTAGATAAGCTCGAACTCCTCGTGGATGACAAGGAATGGGTCCTTTCGAAATACAGAGAGATGTTATTCCTCCGATAAAAAAAGCCCGCCGTCAGGCGGGTTTTTCTTTGTCACTCCGACCGCCCTGCGGGCGGTCAGCCAATCCTTTCATGCACCCATTTCTCGGCGATCTCGAGCTGCTGCTTCATCGTCAGATGAGAGTTGTCGAGCACGATGGCATCATCGGCCTGCCGCAGCGGGCTTATTGCCCTATGGGAATCGATATAATCTCTTTTTGCGAGGTTCTGTTTCACCTCTTCCAGGGTAACGTTCGGGTTCTTCTCGTATAGCTCCTTATAA
>DASZOW010000731.1:0-2482 GCA_035550615.1 Puia sp. | reverse complement strand
GCTGATGTTATCCGGAGGGTCTTTGGAATCACCGGTGAAGGGAGCGGAGTTGTATATACCCGTACGGGTAGAGCATTTTTTGCCGATGAGAAGTTGGAGCAGGCTTTTTTGGAGCGTGTCAATATTGCTTTGGAGCGGTCGGGTTTTTACGAAAAATTTGAAACCGACTGGGTGTGTCTCGATGCCGAGCTAATGCCGTGGAGCGCCAAGGCGCATGCACTATTGGAGACGCAGTATGCGGCCGTTGGAGCGGCTTCGACAAACGCGCTAGAAGATACGGTCGCCGTGTTGGAAAAGGCGGTGACGAGGCAAAGGGAGATTGATCCGCTTCTGGAAAAGTATCGGTCGCGGCGGGAGGATGCAGTACGGTTTGTCGGAGCTTACCGGCGTTACTGCTGGGGAGTGGAAGGGTTGGCTGGTCTCCGGTTAGCGCCTTTTCATGTACTGGCTACCGAGAGCAGGCACTGGCTGGAAAAGGACCATGAGTGGCATATGTCGGCGATCAGTGGGCTTTGCGCCGGAGATGCGGATTTATTGCTGGAAACGCCTTACCGGGTCGTCGATCTCGCCGACGTCGACAGTGAGAAAAATGCAGTGGATTGGTGGTTAAAGTTAACCGGCGAAGGAGGTGAAGGGATGGTAGTCAAGCCCTATTCTTTTTTGTCGACGAATTCCAAGGGGCTGGTTCAGCCTGCCATTAAGATCAGGGGTAGAGAATATTTGCGGATTATTTATGGTCCGGAGTACACAGAGTCCGAGAACCTTCAGCGGCTGAAGAAGCGCGGCTTGTCGGGGAAGCGTTCTCTGGCATTGCGAGAATTTGCTTTGGGGGTGGAAGGGTTGGACCGGTTTATCCGGAAGGAGCCGCTTCGCCGGATACATGAGTGTGTTTTTGCGGTGCTGGCATTAGAAAGCGAGCCGCTTGACCCGCGGCTCTGACTTCGTGTTGGTTCGGTTCAATGCACCTCGACTTCGACATTCCAGTTGACGCCGGCGGGTGGCGGGGTATGATGGCGGCCGTACCAGTCGCGTGTGTGGTGGTGGTAGTGATGATAATAGTGGGTTTCGTAGCAGCTTGTGAGGGCGAAGCCCAGGACGAATATGAGGAGGAGGCTGCTGATGAGGTTTGCGGTTATTCTTGGTTTCATGTTAATTGTTTTAAGGTATAAGGCCAAAAGTTTGCCACTTATTATATGTTAAAAATGTAGATGTTCCTCCACAAACGTCAGAAAAATGCCACCAAAGTGGTATATGCCGGGAAGGGGCGGATCGGTAATTTTGGGAACTCCGTTGCTGACCTATTCTAAAGCATTCCTAAGTAATACGGACGGTTTTCACTTTCAGCCATGGGCGGATCCCTGAATAAGGGACCGCCTTTCGCGTTTTGGGGGGCGTTCGCCGTGGGAAGGGGATCTAGAGCTCAAGCAGGAAGAAGGGGTGGGGATAGGCTGCTTTTGCGAGTACGGGTTGGGCGACGTTGTAGACGTGGCCGCCGCCGGGCAGGGTGCCTTCGAGGGTGCCGGCGTGGGCATGTCCATGGAAGACGGCGATGACCTGGCGGCGGGTTAGGGGTTCTGCCAGGCGGGAGGAGCCGAGGAAGGGGAAGATCTGTTCGGGCTCGCCTTTGACGGTTTCCTGGATGGGGGAATAATGCAGCAGGGCGACCTTTTTAAGATTTTCATGTTGCTGGTCGAGGCGGGCGAGGGCCCTGTCCAGGTTCAATGCGTCGTTGACGGCTTCCTGTACGAAGGCTTTCATGGCCGATTCGCCGAACATCGACAGCATGTAGTTGTCGAATCCGCCGCCGAACCCTTTGATGCCGGCGAAGCCGACGTTGCCAATGGCGATGGCTTCTCCATCGAGGATGTGTACATTCTCGCTTTGGATGATCTGGCGGATGGTCTTATGCCGGCCTTTTTCGTGGTCGTGGTTGCCGAGTACGGCGATCACCGGGATGGCGCAGGTTTTCAGCTCTTCTTTGAGGACCTCCGCTTCGGCCTCGTCGCCGGTATTGGTGAGGTCGCCGCAGATGAGCAGGATGTCGGCCTGACGGGAGGCCTGGCGAAACAGTTCGATCCATTTTCCTTTGTCGGTTTCCCGGACGTGGATGTCTGCGATAGCGGCGATACGGGTCTTGCCTTCCGGTGTGCTCATGGTCAGATCGTTTTTATCGTGGTGACTTTATAATGCCATTCCAGGATATCAGCCGCATACTGCGTTTGATCGATCAGCGGGCCGCGGCAGACCTTTTCCACCGCAGCCGGAATATCGTATTGCTGGGCCGCGCGTTGCAGGAGCATGTCCATCAATGAGCGGGGGATGATGTCGTGGTATTCGGACGGATATACGAACTGGAAGACGAGTAATTGCGCCAGAAGTAGTTGCCAGTGCCGGTCCAGCCGGAAGATGAGCCGGTCCCAGTCGATCTCGCGGCCGCGGCGGAGCAACAGGTGGTTGACGTCCGCGCCATCGAAGCGTTCCC
>DASZOW010000730.1:0-6052 GCA_035550615.1 Puia sp. | reverse complement strand
CGCATCAATATGACGCTCAATGGCATCCCGTATAACGATGCCGAAGAACAGGCGATCTTTTTCGTGGATCTGCCGGACTTTGCCTCTTCGGTGAACAGCATCCAGATCCAGCGGGGTGTAGGTACATCATCCAATGGCGCCGGCGCCTTCGGAGCCACCATCAATTTCTCCACCAACGAATTCAATGAAAAACCTTACGGGGAATTGAACAACAGCTATGGCAGCTTTAATACCTGGAAGAATACCATCAAGGCCGGCTCGGGGTTGATCGATGGGCATTTTACCGTGGACGTCCGGCTTTCGCGCATCAGCAGTAGCGGGTATATAGACCGCGCAACCAGCGATCTCAAGTCCTTTTATCTGTCGACGGCCTGGTATAACAAAAACTCCTCCCTTCGCTTCAATATCCTCCAGGGCAGCGAAAAAACTTACCAGGCATGGAACGGCATTCCCCAAGCCAAATGGGATGATGACCAGCAGGCGCTCGAACAGCATTACGAGAACAATGTAGGCTCGCTTTATTTCACTCCACAGGACTCCATCAATCTTTTCCGCTCCAATCCCCGGACCTACAATTATTTTACCTATAAGAACCAAACCGACAACTACTGGCAGAATCACTATCAGCTGTTCTTCAATCATCAGTTCTCCAACGAACTGGCTTTGAACACCGCGGTCTTTCTCACACGCGGCTATGGCTACTATGAAGAATATCACGACCAGGGAGACAGCGGCAACGCCAAATACAGCGCCTATGGGTTACCTCCTTATGCAGTGGGGGGCGATACCGTGCAAAGCACCGGTCTTGTCCGGCAACGCTGGCTGGACAATTATTTCTATGGCAGTGTGCTCTCGTTGCAATATAAGAAGAACAACACCCAACTATTTCTCGGTGGCGGCTGCGACCGGTATGACGGCAAACATTATGGCAATGTCACCTGGGCCGCAAACGGCGGTTTCCCGGACAACTACCGGTATTATAACGAGCCGGCGATCAAGATCGATTATAATGTCTATGCCAAGTTCCAGCAACAGCTTGGTGAACGTTGGACCACATTCGCCGATCTGCAGTATCGCCATCTGGACTATGAGCTGGACGGGTTCGACGACAATCCTGCCATCTTAGTCCATCCAAAATACAATTTCGTAAATCCCAAGCTGGGACTCACCTATACCCATTATAACTGGCAGGCCTATTTTTCGTATGCCCTGTCCAATCACGAGCCAAACCGGGATGATTTCGAAGCCGGGGCAGGCGATCAACCCAAACCCGAAAAGCTCCATGACTTCGAGCTGGGCCTGCAACAGAAAGGGTTGAAGTATTCCTGGGGCGCCACGGCGTACTATATGCTGTATCACGATCAGCTGGTCCTCACCGGGAAGATCAACGACGTCGGCGATTATACCCGTGACAATATTCCCCGCAGCTACCGCCTGGGGATCGAGCTCCAGGGCAGCGTGCACCCCGTGCGGTGGTTCTCCGCGGATGGAAATATCGCGTTGAGCCGTAACAAGGTCTTCAATTATGTGGAATACGATGACGATTACGACAATGGCGGCCAGGTGAGCCATGCTTACAAGACAACCGATATCGCTTTTTCTCCCGGCGTCGTTGCTGCATTGACCCCAGCCTTTTCACCGGTGAAAAATTTTACCTTGAGCCTGCCGGCAAAATATGTCAGCCGGGAATATCTGGATAATGCGCAGCAGGTGACGCGGAAGCTGGCTGGTTATTATGTACAGAACCTGCGGGCGGTGTACACGATCCCCGGCAAGATCGCCAGGGAGACCGACATCATCTTTCAACTCAATAATATCTTCGACAAACGTTATACGCCCAATGGCTATACCTATAGTTATGTCTACGGCGGGCAGCTGGTGACCGAGAACTTCGTGTTCCCGATGGCGGGAACGAATTTTATGCTGGCCGTGAATATTAAATTGTAAACAGCGGATGGCCGCGTACATGCCGATCCGTTCCATGAATAGCCCTTACATGCCGATCCGTTCCATGGACGCCCCTTACATGCCGATCCGCTCCATCCAGGTGAGCATGCCGCCGGTAAGGTTCTTGACATTGGAGAAGCCGGCGGCTTCGAGGATCATACAGGCCTGACCGCTGCGGTTGCCGCTACGGCAGTAACATATGACCTCCTGTTCCTTCCAGTCGTCGACCTCATCCGTCTCCATGTTCCGGATACGCCCAAGCGGAAGCAGGGTGCCGCCGATATTGAATTCGGCATGTTCGGCCGGCTCGCGGACATCCAGCAGATGCGGGGTTTCGCCGGCATCGAGCCGGGCTTTCAATTCCTCGACAGAAATAGCTTGCATAATTTTCAGATAATTTTTATGGATAGGCGTTGGGCTGTTGGTGTTGGCTTATGGATAGGCGTTAGGCTGCTGGTGTTGGGTCGAGTCGCCGCCAGGCACGGGATGCTGCGCGCTCAGCCAGATGTCGATGCTTTGTCCCATGTGTACATGGTTTGGCTGGCCGTCGTCGCCGAATTGCGCGGGCGCCTGTTTGTAGACATAGGCCTCGGATGTATCCCGGACCCCCGGATCGCGGATCACACTGCCGACAGATAGCCCCAAGGAGTCGAGCCTTGCGTGGGTCTGTCCATAGGTAAGACCGGTGAGATCGGGGACGATGAATTCCTGACCGCCGATACCGCTGCCGAGAACCAGGGTGATCGGGCTGCCCTGCTGGATCTGTGTGCCGGGTTTGATGGTCTCCCCTTTGTATTGCTGATCCAGGACGGAGTTGCGGGCAAAATCGGGTTTGAACACAGTGTCCCCCATTTTGAGTCCATATTGCCGCAGGACCACCGAAGCATTGCGAAGGCTCATGCTGACCAGGTTGGGCATCGGGATCATGGGCGCCTGGGACCGGTTGATCGTAAGATAGACCGTCCGGTTGATCTTGACGAGGTTATCGGCTTCCGGGAATTGTTTGATCACCTGTAACGGACGCATCGTATCGAGATACATCGAATCCTGTATCTGTACTTCGAAACCCTGGGATTCCAGCGTTTTCTTAGCGTCGGCATAGGATAAGCCTGTGACGGAAGGGATCTTCATAGTCTTGCCGTGCTGGGTCAGCAGGGCCAGGGAACCCAGGAATAGTAAAAGCAGGAGAAGCAAAAGAACAATGCCTGCTAACACGTTGACCCAGAGGGGCTTGGATGTAAGAAATTTAAACATAGGCAACCGAAGATAAGCAATTTTGAACTTCTGGTCCACTGGTTTACCGGCGAGCCGCGCCCTCGACGACGATCAGCAAAGAACTTCCCGCCTACCCCTACCGGCCTACCGGCGAGCCAGGGCCTCGTCGATCAGCGAAGAATAGAACTGTTTCAATGTCCAACCCGCTACCTTGAGCTGCTGAGGCACGATACTGGCCTCGCTTTGACCGGGAACAGTGTTGATCTCGAGCATGAAAAGCTCTTTTTTTTCTTCATTGTAAATAAAATCTATCCGGATCACGCCGTTGCAATTGAAGACCTGGTACACCTTTTTGGCGGTGGCCCGGACCTTGGCCGCAATATCCTCGCTCACCACGGCCGGCGTGGTCTCCTCATTGAGCCCGGCGGTATATTTCGCTTCGAAGTCGAAGAATTCCTTTTTGCTTTTCACCTCCGTAAAAGGCAGGGTGATGATCTCGCCTTTGGAACGGAAGACGCCGATGGTGAATTCGCGGCCTTCGATAAACTCTTCGATCAACACCTGGTCGTCTTCCCGGAACGCTTTTTCGATCGCCGCGCCGAGCTCCTCGGATGGCGAGTTGACCTTGGACATCCCGATACTGGAACCGCCATTATTAGCCTTGACAAACACAGGGAATTTGAGGTTGCCGGCCACCTCGTCGGGGCTATCCATCCGGCCCTTGATGAGCAGGACGGAACGGGCTACGCTGATTCCGCTGAAGGCGGCAACGGCTACGGTCATCCGCTTATTGAACGTGAGAGCGGATACCGCCGCATCGCAGCTGGTGTAAGGCAGCCCGAGCATGTCGAAATAGCCCTGCAGCTTCCCATCTTCGCCCGGCGTGCCGTGGATGCCGATGAGCACGGCATCGAAGGTGACGCGTTTGCCTTCGATCAAAAGAGAAAAATCGTTCTTATCCACGGGGATCCTTGTGCCGTCCGCCACCGGGTGGAACCAGCCTTCCGGGGTAATGTCGATACGATACACCGAGAACCGGCTTTCATCGAGATTGTTTTGGATAGTGACCGCGCTTTTATAGGAGATAACCGATTCACCGGAATAACCGCCGGTGACGAAGGCGATGTTGGGCTTCATGAAAAGATTTTGCGCAAATATAGTTTTTTAACAGCCAACGTTCGAAACGTGAGTTTATTGGCAAGACGCGCCGGAAATAAGAAAGGTGAAGGAAATATCCCCTTCACCCTTTTATGACGGGAAATATCACCCGCCTATAATCGTGTAGCGACGAGGCTACATTACGAAAACTCTTTCTACCTTGAAGGTACCGATTTCCGGGAAAACGGCAAATTATTCATCCGCAATTTATCCACAGGTTCGTTGCGCCGGGCCCCCGGCCCGGCGCCGGAATTACGGAACTATATGTGTAGCTTCTCTTTTTTAGCCAACAGCTCCTCCACCGTCTCACGGTACATTTCATCCGGCACACAGCAATCTACGGGACACACCGCCGCGCATTGCGGCTCTTCATGGAAACCCTGGCATTCTGTGCATTTATTGGGAACGATATAATAGGTGTCGACGCTGATTGGAGGATTGCGTTTGCCCGCGTCTACAACGGTGCCATCCAATAGGGTAAACGATCCTTTGACACTCGTGCCGTCAGTGATGGCCCATTCCACACCGCCTTCATAGATCGCATTATTGGGGCATTCGGGTTCACAGGCGCCGCAATTGATGCATTCTTCTGTTATCTTAATAGCCATTTTTTTGAAGATTTGGATGTGAATAATACTAAGCCGCCTCCGGCGGCTTTATGTTACCTTGCGGCAAATATAAGTGGGATTTTATGAAGTTGGAGCAACGTATCGATTTATTGACAAGTCTCGGTGAATACATGCGGGCGGCCTCACCGGCCTGGCAGGCCGCTAAACACAAGGCGCATGCAGCCAACGGCTGGTTCACCCCGGAATTCATCGAAACGGCGGTGAGACAGGTCGCTGGGCGATTTTTGCAGCGGGATGCACTGACCGCCTGGGCGCGGCGATACGATGTGCCGGACGAGCGGGTCTCCCCCCGGACCGTCGGCGTGGTCATGGCCGGCAATATTCCCCTGGTAGGATTTCACGATCTGCTGTCCGTATTCCTGGCCGGGCATAAACAACTGATAAAACTGTCCAGTCGCGACGAAGTACTGACCCGGCATCTGGTCGAGCGGCTTGTAGCCTCGGATGCCGAAGTCGCCGGCTGGATCGGCTTTGCCGAAAGGCTCAACGGATGTGATGCCTATATCGCCACGGGCAGCAATAATTCGGCGCGGTACTTCGACTATTATTTTGGCAAATACCCACATATCATCCGCCGGAACCGGACATCGGTGGCCGTACTTACCGGAGACGAGACCTGGGAAGAGCTGGAGGCCCTGGCCGACGATGTCTATCAATATTTTGGGCTGGGCTGCCGGAACGTGACGCAATTGCTCGTACCGGAAAATTATGATTTCCTCCGCTTGCTCGAAGCTTTCCGCAAATACAATTATCTCACCGATCTCACTAAATACAAACACAATTACGATTACCAGCTGACCCTCCTGATCCTGAATAAAAAATATTACATGACCAATGAGTCGATCCTCCTTACCGAGAACGACTCCCCCTTTAGCCCGATCAGCGTCCTGCATTATACGTATTACCGCCCGGGAAGCGCTCCCTCCCCGCTGTCAGGGGAACAGGGTGAGATCCAATGCGTGGTGGGTCGGGGACATTTACCGTTTGGCAGCGCTCAACAGCCGGGTCTGGAAGATTATGCCGACGGGGTGGATACAATGGAATTTTTAAAAGGTTTGTGACAGACAAACAGTCCTGCTATTTTGTCTTTTTTTCGTAAATTT
>DASZOW010000729.1:0-5210 GCA_035550615.1 Puia sp. | reverse complement strand
AATTGGATACAGCCGTCGTCATCGACCAGGTAACCAGGCGATGAAGGCGAGGTCACCCCTTGCTGGACTCCCGTAATGGAACCGGTTCCGCCGCCGGCGTTCGTATTTCCGTTAGTGGTAGACGCTGGCATGGAGGTCGCCATACCGATGGACTGATTGTATAGCGCCGTAGCTGCGGGGTTGTCGCTATACACGATGATGCTGAGAAGATCGCCCTTCCGGATAACCGGTTCGGTGATCTTGATCTGGCTGAGCTTTGCCGTATCGAACCCGCCCTGCATATAGGTCAGTTCGCGTGTATTGCCGCAGGAACAAAAGAATGTGGCCAGAACAAAGCATCCCAGTATCGCGGTATAGATTGTCTTATGATTCTTATTCATGGAAATTTTGCAAACGACTATTTGTTTTCCTGCCCCGCCAAATCGAGATTGGACCTATCCACAGTGGCAACTAAATAGTATCCGATGCTTTCGATAAGTACTTTGACCTTTTTATTCAGCACCTTCACTACTTTGGCTTGTTTGTCCATAAACGGACCGTTGCGGACGGTTACCTGTGAACCGATGTCCAACTCCACGGGTTCCACTGCGACATCCCTGTACTCATTTAAAAATTTTCGGATCTTGACAATCTCCTTGTCCTTGACGACCGCCCGCCGCCCCAACCAATATACAAAGTTTACGACACCATCCGTCATTCGCACATTAGCCTGTTCATCGTCCGCTATCTTAACGAAGACGTAGGACTTGAAAAGAGGTTCATCCACCCATTTGATCCGGTCACTCCATCTTTTACGGACCTTATTCAGCGGACAATAGGCCTCTATACCTTTTCCATGAAGCAGGTCATACACCTTTTTTTCCCATCGTGGTTTCGTATAAATGGCATACCACTTTTTCTTCCCTGATTCCATGGCTTCGCCCCCTCAGTCACAGCACGAGTCCGCAACTAATTGACTATCAGATAAATATGAGGCACCTGTTCCTTGTCGAAAACTTGCGGATCGTTCTTGCATTTTCTGAAATAAATGTCCGGTAAAGGAAAAGGGTACAAGCGAGCATCTATTCAATTACTCATTTGTACCCAGTATAAATAAAGAATGAAATGGAAAATTCCACCGGTTTATTCACAGAAATAAAAAATTTAGATCTTAGCACGACCAAAAACAGATGTCATGGGGATTTTATTGTGTCACCCTGTACAAATTGTTATACGAGAGTCATTTAAGGCCCCATTGTTGCAAATATAGGTCATTTTTAATGTATATAGTTTTGTACTTTCAATCCTAAAGTTCGCCTTTGCAAACGTATTTTTTGACTTTTCTGATCTCTTCCTCCATGCTGTCCGTTCTTGCCTGGGTTCGGCCCTACGACTTGCATGGAACTCCGTCCGACCACCTGTCCGGGGACACCGCCTTTGTCCCAACCGTCACAATGCCTGCATTACGGGCTTTGACGACACGAACCGCTCCGGGCAGCATCTATTATCTGGCCGAAACCGGAAAACAAGGTTTTTTCCAGGAAGATCCCTCCGATCACATTACCCCGGACGATAGCGTTATGACGGTGGTAACCCTGGCCGGAGATCGCTTTAAGCGGGTGACTACCGGCGGGACCGTAAATGCAGCGTGGTTTGGCGCTATTCCGGACGATGGGAAGGACGATCAGGCGGCCATACAACGGGCGCTGGATTTTTGCACCGCACACAGCAGCCGCTATGGCACCGTCCATCTGGACGCCGGCATTTTCACACTCGACGGGCCGCTGTTGCTTTATCGATGGACAGGCGCATCATACGCTTTTCAAAGCACAAACCTGGAAGGGGAGTCCTCTTTTTGGCCTGCCTCCGGCAGCGGGACTATGCTACAGTGCAAATTCAAGGATAAATTCGCCGTAGGCGTTCAGCTTGGGAAGGGCAATCGTATAACGCACATCAAGATCACAGGTTTGTTTCATCCGCCTTACAAGGACGCCAGGCATTTCTATAATATGTCCTTTGAGGAATTCCGGGATAGCACCTGCAGAGATTCTGATTTTTCTCCCTACTCGGGAATTGTCATTGACCCTTTTAGCAACAGCGTCAACCAATTGCCAAAAGATGGCGGCTATCCGGGCTATCGGGCATGGTATCGCGGCACCGGCCAACGAAGCGGTTCCACAGGAATTCAGATAGAGGATGTGTCTATCGATGGCTTTGTCATAGGCGTATGCTCCTCGCCCAATTCGTTCACAAGGAATGCGGAGCTGACATATATCAATAAGATCCAGTTCAGCAATACCAAGCTCTGCATATCGGGCTCGGAAGACCAGGAGAAGGGAAATGTGGTCACCAATTTGGGTTGCTGGGGTGTTACCCATACGATCTTCGCTACCGGGTTATACGGGGCCCGTACGCCGGGAAACTGGACCATCGAGAACGCGAATATCGCCGGCTCGGTAAACCGGCTGATCTATAACCCCCAAGCCGGTTATTTCGGATCGCATTTCAAAAATATCTTTGCCGAGTCGCTTGGCCGGCTGGGGACGATCTATTCCAACCAGGGTACGGTTTTCGAATCGTCCGAATTGGGGTTTGCTTATTACACCAGCGATGATCATCAATACCTGTATCCGCAGCTGGACTGTTCCGGAGTAACCTTTATCGGATGCGATCTGCGGATGTACGGCACATTCAAACCGGTGACCATCAGCGGATCGCCGAATTTCATCGGCTGCGCGTTCGAGACCGTTCCTTTTGCCAACTATGCGTCGGGTGGGCCATGCCCGACTTTTACGCGATGTACGGTCGGAGATTGGAAGACGGCGCTGGGCGTTTCGGGAACACAGGAAATTTATCAGCCAAACGTTTGCCAGTCGTTTGCCTATGGCACGTATTCCGTGTCTTCCGGGATCGCCAGGCTCACTGTCGACAACGCACAGCCCGCGATGGCCTATCCGCTACATTCGTCGGGTGCCGTCACCGCTATCCGGGCCACGGAAAACAGCGGCGGGTTTCGAGAGGCAAAAGTGGCGATAGCCCGGGGGGAAGCGGGTAGGATTAAAAAAGGAGATGTCATCTGTACCGGGCCCGAAGACAACAAACAGGGCATTATTGGCACGGTTTCAAACCTCGCCGCGGGAGAGGTAACTATCGACTATGTCCCTACATGGGTGCAAGACGGGGAACCCTTTCACTTGTCGATATTCCTGCCCATGGTCAATATGGCCTTTCTGGGAGACATGAGGGAGGGCAGTAACGTCATCACAAATGTGACGGTAGACATGGGCGATCTGGATACATTCATCCAGTTGGGCGGCCTTATGCGTTGTAGCCAATTCATCGATCAAAAAAGCGACCCTCCGTATCAGGCGTCCATGTTCCGGATACTCTCCTACAATGCGGCTGCAAGAACTGTGACGTTGGACCGGCCTGCCGCGCGGACAATGCAGGGCGTATTCTTTTCCAATAGCGATGCCGTCAAAGACATTCATTCGGAGCATCTGGGCTCCGGCTTTTCCTATCTGGATAAAAATGGGGCATCGGCGATCCTTGAGGCAGGTGGTCATATTTATGTGCGGGACCCGGCCTCCGGCTTGACGCTGGCCTATCGGGTCATCCAAAGCGGATACTACAATGCCGCGCATTACAACGACCCCAGGCAAGCACGATGGCAACGCGAGTCTGTCCTCGATACTATCTACAAACGTAACGATTCGGTTCTTTACCGGAAGGACGGCGTCGAGTATCTGGCATTCACAGATGGATATTCCTGCGAAACCGGCCACCTGGCCGGGAGACACACTGCTCATATCGCGGTGGTAGCCGGCGCCGGCGCGGGTCAGGGGGCGCAGGTCGAAGTCAAGGGCACGGAATGGGCCGGTATGCTTACGGTGACCCCGGGCGTTTCCGGGGTTTCCAATGGATTGATCTGCACCATCGATCTGGCAACGGCCGAAACCTGTCTGGTGGTCACTCCCAACAGCGCGGCAGCCGCCGACTGCCGGGTCTACGTGACGCGGGACGAAGCCGGGCGGTTCTCGCTGCATCTGTCCGGAACAGGACTGATACCACATCGGGTATATCAATGGACTTACCTGGCGACACGATAATCAGGTCGTGTCGCCACCCAGCTTGCCGATGCACCAATAGAGTGCACAGGTAAGCATAAATAGCAGGCAGACGATGACAATGGAGAATTTTATCCGTGCCAGATTATAGGCGATGGTTACGTTCCATTGCGAGATAGGACCGTGGATGGTATGAGACAAGGCAATGTTCTCCATGAGATCACAAGCGGTGGCCAGGACGATCAGCCAGGCAAACCACCGCCCCCCTTTGGTAAGGATCTCGTTATTGGTAATGGCAGAGATAAACCGACAGCCTAACGCGATAGCTATTGTATAAAGCGCTATGAAGATGTAGGCGAAATTGGTGCTTTGGACCACCTGCCGATACTTACCGGTGAGCTTCCAGTTCTCGATGATCGTCCGTGCCCTGGCGGCAGTCTTGGCAATTTCGAATTGGACGAATTCGCCGGAGCTCAGCGGAGCCAGAAAGCTTCTTAGCCAGATCATGTAGACGATGGTAAGCACGAAAAAAAACCAGAAGAGTTGTCGTAGACGGCTGAGGCTGGCAGACCACGAGGGAGGTTCCATAAATTGCCGGTTTTGTCTCGACAACTAAGATAGCTAAAATTGTCTCAAAAGTCGTCCAAAATTATTTTTGGCGCCAATGACCACTGTGTACTCCTCTTTAGCTCGCTATAGCCCTTCCACATCCGTGTGCATCAACGGCTGATCCCTGTCGGCCATGTCCAATATTTCGAAGGTCTTTGAGTTCCAGCCGGCGACCTGGCAGACACCGTCTTCGAAATACTCCATGCGACGGCGGCCATAACCGGCGAGATCGAAGAGATAGAGCTTTGCACCGGGAGCCACCTGTTCCCGGTACAGACGCCACCATGTCCGAAGATCCGTGTCCGCAGTCTGGTTATAAGAACGGTTGTCCCAAAGCCGGTAGTCGGTAAAGATCATTACGCGGTCCACCGATTGTCTTTTCCGCAGCAGATCCCGGATGACCAGCCAGGCATTTATCGCATAGCCAGCCTCGCCTTCATGGCTGTGGAATTCGTCGGCTCCCATGATTACCGGTCTTGATGGAAGTTCCAACGGCCTCCAGGTATTGCCGATGATACCGGTGATCACCCCTTGACCACGGCTTCTCCATAGACC
>DASZOW010000728.1:0-8149 GCA_035550615.1 Puia sp. | reverse complement strand
TCGAATTCTGGAATTTGTAGAAAAATGATCAGGAGGAAAAAGATCTGTATCGTCACGACCAGGCATATAAGCTACAACCCCCGTGTGCTCAAAGAGGCCGATGCATTATCCGGGGCGGGTTTCGACGTCGTAGTGGTGACGATCAACAGCAGTATGGCGCAGCGGACATTCGACGAAGTGCTGATGCGATCCAGGAAATGGGCGCTGCGAACCGTTGATTTCCGCAAGACCGGTATAGTGGAAAGGATGCGGTGGCTGCGTTTTACGATCGGGCAGAAAATCTACGGCGCGTTGGCGAAGGTCACCTTCCGTTTTGGGATTGCGGAACGGGCGGGGGAAAAGGCCTTCGGTGGGCTGATGCGTCTGGCAAAGGCCGAAAAGGCAGAACTTTATATCGTGCATCACGTGGAAGCACTGGGAGCAGGCGCCGCCGCCGCCCGGCATAACAGGACCGTTTTTAGCTTCGATGCCGAAGATTTTCATACGGGGATGAATGGCATGGATGGGCGGGCCGCTTCGATGATCTCTTTTCTCGAAGCCAAATACCTGCCGCAATGTATTTATGTTTCGGCGGCTTCACGCGGCATCGGCGAAGGCTACCGCCGGACATACGGGGTCGTCGAACCCCTGGTCCTGCTGAATGTCTTTCCTCTGGAACATATTGCAGCGATCCGGGTTGGCAAACCCATCCGATTCTATTGGTATTCCCAGGTGATCGGACCCAACAGGGGGCTCGAAGCGCTTATGGAAGCATGCGGCCGGCTGGCCGCCCCCTTTGAGGTGCATCTGCGGGGAGCCATGCAGCCAGGATACCGGCAGGTATTGGATGGGCTCATTCGCAAGGCCGGACTGGATGGAAAGATTTTTTTTCATGATCCCATACTCGCCTCCGGCCTGATCCCGGAAGGAAGCCGCCACGACGTGGGTCTGGCCCTGGAAATGAACACTTCCCAAAATGCGATGATGGCCGCTTCCAACAAATTATTTTCTTACCTCGTCTCCGGCCTTGCCATAATTGCAACGGATACGGATGGGCAAAAAGATATCCTGCGCGCTTTGCCCGGCGCAGGCATCCTGTGCAGGATGGACGATGCCGAAAGCCTGGCCGCCGCGATGAAGTGTTATCTGGACGATGCCGACCGGCTCTTGCAGGCCAGGGTGGCGGCGCGGTCCGCCGCTGAAAACCGCTTTAACTGGGAGATCGAATCCGGCAAGCTTATCGCCCGCGTGGAAACGATCCTGGCAAAAAAAACATGAATACCCAAGGTCTGAAAAAGATATTGATCATCGCACCGCACTTTCCGCCGTCCAACCTCGCAGCGGTACACCGGTCACGGCTGTTTGCTCAGCATTTACCTGCTTTTGGCTGGGAGCCCCTGGTGCTCACTGTAGACGAAGCCTATTATGAAGAAGAGCCCGATCCACATCTCAGTGGATTGTTGCCGGCAGGACTGCGCATCGAAAAAGCAAGCGCGTTCCGGGTTACCAGGCCAAGGCTCGTCGGGGATATCGGATTAAGGGCCTTTTTTCAACTCTACCGGAAGGCTAAACAGCTGATCCGACATGAAGCGATCGATTTCCTATATATCCCTATCCCGAGTTTTTATACGGCCTTGTTAGGCAGATGGCTCCGCCGCTCCACGGGAATTGCCTATGGTATCGACTATATCGATCCCTGGGTACATCGTTTCCCCGGCAGCGAGAAAATTTTTTCGAGACATTGGTTCAGTTGGAAGCTATCGTCTTTTCTGGAACCCATCGCCATCCGCAAGGCGTCCCTGATCACAGGCGTGGCGGAAGGTTACTATAGAGGGGTACAGGAGCGGAACCAGGCGCTGGCGAAGACCGCCCTTTTCGGAGCCATGCCTTACGGCGGCGAGGCGGGGGATCATGAAAAAGTGCGCCAGCTGGGTCTGAAGCCTTACCTTTTTGCACATAAGCCCGGCAAGCTGCAGCTGGTCTATGCCGGCGCTATGCTCCCGAAGGCCTATGCCCCCCTGGAAGCGATGATGAAGGCAATAGTATCGGACAGGCCGCTTTACCAGGATCTCGAGATCCATTTTATCGGAACAGGAAAGGCCATCCATGATCCGCAAGGATACAATATAAAACCGCTAGCGGAAAAATACGGACTTTGGAACGAGAACATCTTTGAATATCCCGCCCGTATCCCTTATCTGGATGTTCTGACACATCTGGATGCGGCATCCGGCATTTTCATTCTGGGAAGCACGGAAATGCATTACACGCCGTCTAAAGTCTACCAGGGCGTTCTCAGCGGGAAGCCAATTTGGGCGTTACTGCATGCCCAAAGCACCGCCTGTACCGTGATCCGCGCTACGGGCGCCGGCGTCGTTCTGGCGTTTGACGGGGAAGCGGGTGTCGCAAGCATTACCGCAGAGCTTGCGCAGATGTATCGGCGATTCAAGGAATTTTTAGGTGCTTTTTCTCCTGCCAATGTCGATTATGCAGCGTTCGACCGGTTTTCCGCCAGAGAAGTGACCCGTCAACTGGCCGGTCTCCTGGACAGGATCGTTCCCGGCAACATGCATCAACCCGGAATCTAATGAAACAAGGGAAGGTCTACGTTCGGTTTCCACGCACGGGTCTCGGCAACATGCTCCTCGTGTGGTCGAGGGCATTTGTTTTTTCCCGTTTAAACGGGCTTCCTATGGTAACTACTTCCTGGGGCCGCATACAGTGGGGCGCCTGGCTGAGATGGGAAAGAAAGAAACGGGCTTACTGGGGCTACTTCCGGGAAGACAGCCGCTGGCAGAGATGGAACGCCGCGATCCAGCGCAAACGGCGCACCGTGGTGAGCGAGCCGGAAGTAAAAAAATGGACCGGGACGGACAACACCCTATTCGTGTTCGACCAGGTATCTCCTCAGAATGATCTTTTCGGCCCCTTTCGGGCACATCGAAAGATGGTCAGGGAAGGCCTGCTCGATCTGCTGACGCCGCGGATGCGGGCGGCCCTCGACACCTATGCCGCTCCGGTGATTGCCATCCATATCCGCAGGGGCGATTTTAAAATTGGGAATCCGATAACTCCGACACAATTTTTTATCGATGCGATCCGGCTTGCCCGTGAGACGGCCGGTAAAGAGCTGCCGGTAACGGTATTTACGGATGCCGCTCCCGCCGAGATCCCGGACGTACTGAATCTGCCCGGTGTAACACTGACAGGGGACAAACCCGACATCCTGGATATTCTGCTGATGAGCAATAGCCGGATCATAGTGCTATCCCAAAGCAGCACCTTTAGCTATTGGGGCGCCTTTCTTTCCGATGCTGTTATCATAAAACCCGAAGGCGACTGGCAGGAGAACCTGCGGCCGCCGGAGATAAATGAACGTATCTTCGAGGGCAAAGTAAACTTTTCCGACGCGACATCGGTTCATAAACTGAGACAAGGATTGTTACAATTAAGGGACTGATCTATGGACAATGCAGTAAAGCGCGGTATTGTTTTTTTCATCGTGGCGACCGTGATCGCCTACCTGATAGGCCTCTACACGAATCTGACCTTGTATGAAGGCTCTTCGGTGGCATTGCTCATCTTCTCCCTCGTAAGCTTCCTGGACAATTTGGGCAAGAAGGTCGTGGTGCTGGATATCGCCATCATTCTTGCAAGCTTTACGTGGCTGGTAATGCCGGTTATCTTCTACCACAACTATACCGAGGCGGATTTTATGGCGCGTATCTTTTATAAGTACATGCCCATCTCCTCGGACGACTATTTTTCCTATGCCCTGCCGGGCACTATCGCTATGGCGATCGGGCTTAAAATACGTCTTGCTAAATTACAAATCAACGAGGATCAAAGGACGTATAAGGAGAGTCTCGAGCGTTATTTTGCCGGCCACGAAAAGATCAGGATCGGATTCATATTGATCGGTGTAAGCCTTTCGTCGGTAGTACTGCGATATATTCTTCCCGCATCCGTCGGACGGGTCGTTTACCTCCTCGAGCACCTTTCCATGGTGGGCGTATTCTATATCTTTTTTTCGGATCATAAACGGAAGAACGCGATCCTGGTAGCGGTCCTCGGCCTTATCCTGGCCAACTCGATCCAGACGGGATTGTTCGGCGAGCTCGTTTATTCCATGGCGTTATTCTATATCCTCGTGGCGCTATATATGAAACAGATCTCCTTCTTCCGGAAACTGGTCGTTTGTATCATCGGTATATTCGGCATCTTTATGCTGCAAAGCGTAAAGGGCGCTTACCGGGAATTAGCGTGGAAGGAAGGGGCGAGCGCTTCCTATTTTACAGAGTTGATAGGGGAAAGACTAGCTGAGCCATCTTTGCTATTCCAAAAGGACAAACTCTTCAATGTCGCAGTGCGGATGAACCAGGGATGGCTTGTAGCCGTCACCATGGACAGGGTGCCCAGGCGGTTCGATTATGCGGAGGGTGAGACAATCGCGAAATCGATTGCCGCTGCCTTTATTCCACGTATCCTCTGGCCGGATAAGCCCGAGGCAGGAGGGAAATACAATCTCAAACGATTCTGGGGTTTCGAGCTGCGGGGATACAGCATGAATATCGGTTCTATTGGGGAAGCCTATGCTAACTTCGGTAGGACCGGCGGTATTATCTTCCTGTTTTTTTATGGACTTTTCTTCAACTTTGTTCTTACCATGCTATTGAAATGGAGCGAAAAGCGGCCGTCCGTGCTCTGCTGGATCCCGTTCCTCTTTTTCTATGCGGTAGTCGTGGAAACAGATACGCTGACAACCTTTAGCTCCCTGGTTACGGGAGTGATATTCATGCTGATCTTTATCCGGTTGTTCAAGGCGGTAACAGGGTATCAACTATGACCATAGCTTTCATTTTTAGAAAGCCCAATCCGGCTTTTTTCAGTATCGAACGGGTTTTTGCCAGTATCATGGCGGAGATGCGTGTCCAGGGGCAGGTCATAGAGGAATTTTCCATGCCCCGTTACGGCCCGGCTATGGCGAATTTCGTGAGCGCCTGCAAACATTCCGTCAGAAAAAGCGCAGCTGTCTATCACGTTACGGGCGATATCCATTACGCCGTCCTGGTGCTTCCGCCCAGCCGTACTGTCCTGACCATCCATGATTGTGTCTTCCTGTTCCGGCAAAAAGGATTAAAAGGATGGCTTTTGAAAAGGCTGTTCCTGGACTGGCCGGTGCGTCGATGCAAAATGATCACGACCATATCCGAGGCGACAAAAAAAGACATCGTGCGTTTTACCGGCTGCAGGCCGGAGAAAATAAGGGTCATCCCAAACCCCATACAAGAAAATATCCGGTACATGGAGCGGCCCTTCCGTAAGGACAGGCCCAGAATACTTTTTGTGGGTATAACGCCGAACAAGAACCTGCAGCGGGTGATCAACGCATTGGCAGGGTTGCCCTGTCATCTTCGCGTCATCGGCACATTGCCGAAAGAGGCGGCTTCCGCCCTGCACGAGCGCCAGGTCGAGTACAGCAGTGCCAGCGGTCTTACCGACGACGAGATGGCCGCCGAATATGTAAAGGCGGATCTGTTGCTTTTTCCCTCGTTGTTCGAAGGCTTCGGATTACCCATTGTAGAGGCGCAAAAAACAGGACGGGCAGTTATTACAAGTGACCGCAGTCCCATGAAGGATGTAGCGGGTGAAGGCGCCCGTCTGGTGGATCCCGAATCGGAGGAAGCGATCCGTTCCGCCGTCACCGAGGTCATAGAAGACGCCGCGTACCGCCAAAGGATCATAGCAGCCGGGCGGCTAAATGCGGCGCGTTTCGACAATCGCGAGATCACGCGACAATATCTTTCCTGTTACAGCGAGCTGCTGGATAAAAGCGCTCTTTTATAAATTCATCGTCGCCATGTGCGGTATCGCAGGCTTATACTATTTTAAAAACAAACCCCCCGAAAACAGGACCATTCGCTGTATGACCGATGCCTTATCGCATCGCGGACCCGACGCGGATGGTTTTTACGATGGCCGGGAAGTGGCTTTGGGTCACCGGCGGTTATCCATCATCGATCTTTCGTCGGCCGCCAATCAGCCTTTTTGGGATAGCTCGGGACGTTATGTCATGGTCTTCAACGGGGAGCTATATAACTACGAAGAGGTAAAGGCCCGGATACCGGAGTATGACTTCCGGACAACCGGCGACACGGAGGTGCTGATCGCCGCCTATGCCAAATGGGGAGCCGGCTGCATCGAATATTTTCGGGGATTTTTTGCGTTCGCCATCTGGGACCGCCGCGAGCGGGAACTGTTTGTGGCCAGGGACAGATTGGGTGTCAAGCCCTTCTATTACTACCTGGACGAAGACAAATTTGTTTTTGCCTCGGAGGTCCGGTCTATCCTGTCTTCCGGCGAAGTCCGCGCCGAAGCGGAGCCGGCGGCGCTGTTGAACTATTTCAGCTATCAGTCCATCGCTTATCCCCATACGATGATCAAAGGGATCCGGCAGCTGAAAGCGGGCAGCTGGATGAAGATCAGGAACGGCAAAATCGAAACCAGGGTCTACTGGCAGGTAACGACTCCTGCGGCGGGAGCCGATTACAGCGATCCCGTGCGGGTCAGGAAAAAGATCCGTGAGCTCTTGTTGCAGTCCGTCCAAAGACGGCTGGTCAGCGATGTGCCTGTAGGCGCTTTCTTATCGGGAGGTATCGATTCCAGCGCCGTCGTGGGGCTTATTGCCGAAGTGGGCGCAAGGAGCGGCGCAAAGCCCAATACGTTCAATATCTCCTTTGACGACAAGGAATACGACGAGTCCCGATATGCGGAGATGATCGCCCGGAAATTCGATACGAACCATACCCGTGTCTTGCTGAAACCGGATACGTTTTTGGAGGAACTGCCGAATGCGCTGAATGCTATGGATACGCCCAGCGGCGACGGCATCAATACCTATGTGGTGTCCAAAGCGATCCGGGCGCAGGGCATCATTGTGGCCCTTTCCGGCGTGGGGGGCGACGAGCTGTTTGCAGGCTATCCTTTTTTCGCCCAATACCTGCAGCTGCGGTCCAGGTCCTGGCTTTGGAGCCTTCCCTATCCGGTTCGCAGCCTGGCGGCCTATTCGCAGCATGGTCCGCGAAGACAGCGATTGCGGGAGCTGCTGAGATCGGACGGCTATTCCATCGATAAGGTCTACCCGGTATTCAGACAGGTCATCTCCCCGGATGCCATACGCCAGATGACGACATTAGACCCTGGTGTAGGAACCGATCTGCAGACCTGTCTGTCCGGTGCCCGTGCGGATCTGTACAAGCTTCCCCTGCTGAGCCAGGTGTCGGCGGCGGAATACCTGGGGTATACCCAACATACACTGTTGAAAGATATGGACCAGATGAGCATGGCGGTTTCACTGGAAGTGCGGGAGCCGTTCTTCGACCAGGACCTGGTGGAATACGTGATGGGCATACCAGATAAGATCAAAACCCCCGTGTATGCAAAAAGCCTCATGGTCGAGTCCTTGAAACCAATGCTGCCCGATGAGGTGGTGCTCAGAAAAAAACAAGGCTTTCTTTTTCCATGGAAGGTGTGGATGAAAAAAGAGCTGCGCACATTCTGCGATGAAAAGATCCGGAATATGGCCCAACGGCCATTTATCAGGGAACAACGGCTCCTCCATAGATGGGAACGGTTCCTGGCCGGTGATCAGGGAGTCCGGTGGGCCGAAATGTGGTTGTTCGTGGTGTTGGAACATTGGCTCGAGACCAACAACGTGGCGTACTAAATGAAAAAAAAGATCCTTCTGTTTATCGATTGGTTTGAACCGGGTTTCCGGGCGGGTGGCCCGATCCGCTCGTGTGTGAATTTCGTCCGGTCCATGGAGGACATCTATCAGCTCTATGTGTTCACCTCGGACCGGGACTTAGGAGAATCCGGCCCTTACCCCGATAAGGCCATAAACCAATGGAGCGGACCGGAGAACGGCACACTTGTCTATTATTGTGCGCCTGGATCGCTCAACTGGTCGAACATCAGGACGCAGTTGCTGAAAGTCGATCCCGATTTCATCTATCTGAACAGCATGTTCTCGTTCAATTTTACGATCCTGCCTTTGATGATCGCCCGGTTGGCGGCGCGTAAAACGCCGATCGTTCTTGCACCCAGGGGCATGCTTCGGTCCAGCGCGTTACAATACAAGTCCCTCAAAAAAAACCTCTTTTTGCAACTG
>DASZOW010000727.1:0-5766 GCA_035550615.1 Puia sp. | reverse complement strand
GCAGGATAAGCATGACCAGGATCGCGGCAACTACGAACCACGTGGTGCGATAGAAATAAGGGCGAACGATGACGCTCCATTGCCGGTATTCATAATTATTCTTCCCGAAGCCATTGACCTTACGAACCCGCAAGGTATAATTGCCGGGTGCCAGCCGGCTGAAACTGAGCAACCCGTCTTCCGGAACTTCCTTCCATTCTTCATGAAGCCCGCTGACATTGTATTGCAGATAGAGATTGTTCCGGTTGCCCAGGTAAGGACAGACCACCTGCACGACGAGGCTGTTATATCCCGCGGAAAGCCTGACGGTATCCGGGCATGCCGCCGGATGTCCGTCGATATCCAGCTCGGTGATGTTGATGGCGCCCTGTGGGAAATCGGTCTGCAGGGAATCGGTATAAAAACAGACCATGCCTCTCATGGACAGGAGGGCGACAAAACCACCCGGAGTAATGATGCCGCATGAAGCGAAGCCGCCGTTGAACTCATTGGTGAGCAGCCCGTCCTGTCTTCCATAATAATAATAGTAGAGCTGGTCGCTCTGTTTCCGGACCCAGGCGTCCATATCCGCCTTAGGGGTTTTGAAGAGCCCTTTATTGCAGGGGATCCAGACATTTCCCTTTCGGTCTTCGAGAAAGCAATGGGCGGTGGCCAGGAATCCGTTCTTATCCAGCGGCATCCGAAAAAAATGCCGGCCGTCGTAATAGAAGTAGCCCTGTCCGTATGTCCCGATGAGGAGGGTGCCATCCTTGCAACGATGGATGGCCCGTACGTGTGAGCCGGCGACCTCGGGGATCGCATGCGCCTGACCCCTGTCCGGATCGAATTCGACGAGCCCGTTGGTCGCGCCGATCCATAACCGGTGCGGGCCTATAAAGCTCATGACCTCATAGGCGCCAGGCTCCGCAGGCAGATGCGGCTGCATTCCGATACGCCGGAACCTGTCCTTATCGAATAGATACACGTAATGCTCGGTCAAACAATACAGCCGGCCGCCGGCATCCTCGGTATAATCCATGATATTCCCATCCAAAGGCGGATAAACGGCTGCCGGCTCCATCCGCGTGGTGAGCCGTTTCGGCAGACTATCATAAGCGGCCCACACCTTGTCCCGCCGGTCTATATAAAGACAACGCTGCCAGATGGCGCCGCGGTCTTTTGCCCACGTGAAATCACCTTTCGGTGTAAAGATGAACTTATCTGTAAGGATCTCTTTATCCGCATGCAAGGCCATGGGGCCAAACAGGTGATGGGCCATTTTATCCCGGAGATCAGCCGACCAGCCGTCGATCCTGAACCTGTTCCTGCGAAGAAAATAAAAGCCCTCGGTCTGTGTGGCGACGAGCAGCAGGTCCAGTCCCGCATTGTATTCGACCGAAGAGATATTTGGAATGAAGCCCAGGTCCACCAGGAATTTCGCGCGAAGCCTCCCGTCCTCCCGCATCAAAAGCCGGTAGAGCAGATGACCCGCCAGCAGATGGTTAAAGCGTCCGCAGGAAAAAAGCCGGTACTGATCTGCCATGAGATGCGCGGGAAAAGGTCGCTGTGGATCGGCTTCGATAGCCGCTGCGTCGCCGATCTTCCGGCCCTGTTCAAAAACAACGCTTACACTGTCACGGCTTAGCATATAAAAACGTTTTCCGGCAGCCATGAACCGGGCATCACGGCCTCCAACCCGTGAAAGGGCGTGAAGGTCGCTGCCGTCATAATAATAGACGCTGTCGCGATAGAGAAAATAAAAACGGCCGCTGTCCGTTACATAAAAATTTTCATTGTGATCGTAGAGGTCTTCAAAGATCGCCTTTCGCTGCCCGGCCTTTTGAGCAGAAGGGGCATTCCTGAGAAATGGGGAGAAATCGAACAATTGCTTTTGCCCGTTCAGGAGCAGCGGCTTTCGGGTGGCCGGCGTGTTCACCGGGGCGAGGGAACTGCTGTTGGTCCCCGCATAGCAATATAAATTGTGATCCTCCGTTTGAAAAAAAATGCATCCTTTATCGTCCTTTCCCAACAAAGAGATATAGGATTCCATGACAGGTTTGTCGTTTGGGTAATACAATTTGAAAGCGCTGCCATTGTACCGGACCAGCCCGGCCTGGGAAGCCAGCCAGAGATATCCGTCTTTATCGAACAGGAGATCCGTGATGCTGTTTTGGGGTAACCCGTTTTCGTCGGTAAAATGCTGTACGGCGTAGCCATCTACGGCAGTGGGTTGACTGAGGGCTGGCCTTACAGACAGTACAAGGATAATAACAATCAAAAACCAGACGAACTTGTTTATCATGCCCTTAACCTTAAAGGCTAAAATTAGCTGAAATAAAACGATTGAGTCATCGCCTAAGGGCTTTTTTTCTGGTCCATTTGTCCTATCGCGTTGCCCTTTTTTAGAAAAAGAGTGAATGCCGCTACCCGGGACAGATACTTTTACGGTAGCAAAATCAGTATTCTATGAATCCATTCTACGCAATTGGCGGAGCACGCCATTACCTTCCCGCATTTTATCGGTATCGACGTTGAGCCATAATGGACGGATAAGTGTTATTTGATAATCAAATGTTACGCTATGCCAACCTTCGATATCTCTATCAACATTTATGTTTTTCTGTTGACGATCATCGCGTCCCTGTATATCGGGTTCCTGCAACGAAGCCGGCAACTGGCCAAGAAACAGCGGAAGATCGAAGAACTGGAACATGAAATGCTACAGGCGCATGCCGAGCTGCTGGAAAGCCAGCGGGATTATTGTAAGCTCGAAACGCGGATCCAAGATATTACCAATCCGGTAATTGCAATGAAAAGCAATAAGTTGGAAGACATTCCGCCTACTCCGTCGCCGGAGCGGGCAGGGATTCGGACCAACCGGCCTACCGGAAGCGACTAAAAAAGTGTAAGATGCCGTACCCTATACCTGGGCCGGGAAAACGCCTGTTTTCCGGAATCGCCGCCCTGTTCCTGATCGTTGGTGCGAAAGCCGCCATTGTCCCCAAAAATTATTGTGGATCTGGTTCAGTTTTCGCTCATATTTCCGCTACTTATTCGTTATCTAAGCGGGATACTTCCCTGGAGCACCGGCGTTCTGGCATTGTTCGAAATGAGCGCAATGGCGACGTGGTGATCACGGTTCCGGCAGGCTCATCGGGGCGTTACAAGGTCCGTTTTTTTAACCGCGATAACGTCTTGCTTTTCGAGGTCCGCCAGATCAGGGATTCCCCGCTGATCATAGAGAAGGTGAATTTTGTCCACGCAGGTATCTTTCAGTACGAGCTGTACCGGGACAACCACCTGATCGAAAAGAACAGTTTCCGGATCAGCCCCTGACAAATTTGATCCTAAACCGTATGAATCATAAATCCAAATCTTATGCGCGTATTCCCCAACCTTTTGTTTAAGGTTACCTTATCATCGATGGTCCTGACTGCCCCTGCCATGATCTCCGGTAATCACAACTATGTTCACAACGGCAATCCGTTACCCGAAAAAGAGACGGCGTTGTCCTATTATTCCTCCGCGATCATCCGGAACTATATCGATCACCCCACTTTCAGCGTGGAACGGGATCTTCCGGCCAAAATATCGCCGGTTGCCGCCGCTTCGCCGGCTGCCCCTTCGGCTGTCTTCCGGGCCTCGGCCATTGCCAGGGCTTCGGCCATTGCCAGGGTTTCGAAGATCTCGATGGCCCCGGCTGTATCCAGGGCTTCGCTGGCTGTTGCGGCCTCCAGGCCTGCCATAATGAAGGCGCCCGAGCCTGTTTCCGCCATGCTTTCCGCCGATATGGCCGCGGCCAGGGCGGCTAAGGCAGCCGAGCTGCATATGGTCATCAATCAGGCGGAAGCGATCTATAACCGGATGAACCTGGACTCCCAGGGGTTGGACGAAAAGGCCTTCGAATATGCATGGCGCGGTTATCACAACATGCTCAAAAAAGGCCTGATCCATAAGCGATCGGTACTTTCCATCTGCGATTTCAGCCAAAGCTCGCGCTCCAAAAGGATGTATGTCATCGACGTGCTGCACCGCAAGTTATTATACCGGACCTATGTTGCTCACGGACAGAATTCGGGCGATGAATATGCTACCAGCTTCTCCAATCAACCGGATTCATATAAAAGCAGTCTGGGGTTTTATGTGACCCAGCGGACGTATATCGGCCACAATGGTCTTTCCCTGCGGCTGAACGGCGTCGACTCGGGCTACAACGATATGGCGTTCAAAAGACAGATCGTATTGCATGGGTCCACCTATGTCACCCCTAAGTACATGCAGGAGTTCGGCACTATGGGAACTTCGCTGGGATGCCCGGCGCTACCCCCGGCCGTAAGCAGGCAGATCATCCATCTGGTAAGGGGTGGTTCCTGTTTGTTCATCTATCATCCGACCCAGGAATACCTGGATAATTCACCCATTATTAACGAATGATGGTAATCCGGCCGGCCACGATATCCGTATGTAGGCCGTAACATGCGATCCTCCAAACTTATTGTACGGCAACTGTCGCATAGTTGCAAACCCCAGAAGCTGGTCGAAAGATCGGCTTTTTTTGTCCGCTCGGCCCACCGCTCACAACGGCATCCATACCGTGACGGTCGTACCCTTCTCTTTTTCGCTTTCGATGAACAGGTTGCCCCTGAGGATATTGAGCAGGTCTTTGATGATGAGATAGCCTAGCCCGTTGCCCTTGCGGTTATCGACGTTGGCCGAAGAGATGATGAAATGATCGGCCATGATGTTGTTGATCTGTTCCGGTGTCATGCCTACGCCGGTATCCTGCACGCGGAGGACGATACCATCCCGGGTATACTCGCTGCCGACTCGGATATAGCCGCTGGTCGTGAAATTGATGCCGTTGAGGACCAGGTTGTAAAGCACGATCTTTACGGGTTCGATATACTGATAAAGGGCCAGCCCTTCGCCCACGGAATTGATGAGCCGGATCTGCTTTTGCCTGGCCAGCGCGCCAAGGACGCCGAAGACCTGGCCTGCCAGCTCGTGGAGATCGAAACTTTCCTTGGCCAGCCGCCGGTCCTCGTTGCGGTATTTGATCCAATTCAGGATATTCGTGCCGAGCAACTCCAGCTCTTTGCTCGTGCTGGCCATCTCAGCGATGGCTTCCTGCAGCAGCCCGTCGGTTAACTCGCTCTTTTTCTCGATGAGATTCTTGCCGGTGAGATGGAGAAAACGCAGCGGCGTCACGAGATCATGGCTGATGATGGAGATCAGCCTCGTCTTGATCAGGTCCGTCCTAGCCAACTCTTCATTCTTGACCTGTAATTGCCAGGTCTTTTCGGCGATCTGCTTCTCCAGGTTGTCCTGTCTGACCTGGAACCGGTGCGTTCGCCACCGGACGAGGATGATCACGAGCGTGCAAAGCAGGCAAAGACAAAACAGCCAGGTCCACACCTGCTGGTACAGATGCGGCTGGATATAAAAGCTGCAGACGGCCAGGTCCTTGCTGCCCGCGCCATTGGGTTTACGGATCACGAGCCGGTAATTGCCATAAGGCAGATTGCTGAAATGCAATTCGGGATTATGCGTGGGATCCAACGTCTGCCAGACATTGGAATAAGGCTCCAGTTTATATTCGATGCCAAGGTTCTCTTTGCTCAGCCAGGCGGGGAATGCGAGATCGAAGCTGAGATCCCTGGTATTGGGAGGAAGCACCGGTTTCGCCAGGCTGGTGATATTGATCTGCTGGCTGTCGGCGGCAAACCCGTCGATATATACCGACCCTTCCGGCAGCGACGGGATGGGCCGGGTGGGGTTGACCCATAC
>DASZOW010000726.1:0-5020 GCA_035550615.1 Puia sp. | reverse complement strand
TAAATCGTTTCTTGGCTAAGTGCACCAAAATCGTCCAGTACAAATTGCTTAAATACCTTTGGATGGCAATTTCCTTCCAGAAAAGAGCAGAAAATGACAATATTTTTCCATTATAATCCCATTAGGCACTCAAAAGGAGATTTTCCTCCAGAATAAAGAGAAAATCACCTCGGGCTCAATTCGAAGCGTCTAAGGGAGCCAAAGGGACTACTTGAAGTCGCCCTATTAGTGTTCAGTTTCCTGACGTCGGATGAGCATTTCTGCCTGAAAGGCATCTAACGATTGGCTTCGCTAGTGGATATATGCAGGTGTCTAAAGGATCAAGCGCAGGCTGCAACGCATGCGAGGAAGTAATGACCTATATCAAAGGGGCAAAGAATTTCTTTGTTTGCACGTTTCCATATTGGGCGACCGATTTTTTCAGCGCCTTCTTGTCCACGCTGGCCACCTTTGTTGTCGCATTTTTCAATACCCGGTTTTTGTCTTCAGCCAGGTTGTCCAGCGTATTGACCAGGTCGACAAGCAAAAATTCCGGTGTCAGTTTGCGCGGAAACCGGTTTTTTACCCGAAAATCATATTCTTCATTTCCCAGTTTAAATTTGCCATGCCGCTTATGATTATATACAACCTGCTGGTTATAGAGTTGAGTGGTTCCTACTCCCAGACTATTAAAAAGGTTGGGAGAGGTCAGTAAAAAATGATCGTCTTTTAAAAAGGTGCGTACAAGATCGTTTCCATCCGGAGGCATTTTACCAAATACCGATTCCTTGGGATAATAAAAAAGCCCTGGCGACAATTTCTGTAATGTTCCATCCTGTACCAAACCATGTACATGGCGGTCGACCGAAGAGGTCAACAGCGTCAACTCCCTACGACGATAAACCGTACCCTTTTTGAGTTTTTTCTTAAATGCATCCACTGCTTTCATATGCCCTCCTTTTATCTCTGCAAAAGTACAAAATGCGAAATTTACCACGGAACAAAGACCGGCGAACTTGCTCTCTTTAGATCGACTAAGCCACAGCCATGTTCTGGGAGGAAAAAATTGACGCACTAAAAAAGAACTATTCGCCTGATCATTTTCGGGTGCCGTTTACCCAATGGTCTGCCGTCTTCGCGAAGATAGAGGCGCATTTCTTCAACGGTGGCCACCCAGCTTATCCGTTCCGGAACTGGGGGGGAGCGGTTATTAGGACATCCGGTCTTTCGAAGCCTGGATCGGACCGATCTGCGGGAGGTGATCAACGGTCTCGATCTCACTACGAATTATTGGGCAGTGATCGCTTTTGGGGACTACCCTACTGCACACCAATATCTCTATGACTGTCGACCGGACGCGCTTCTGGCTTTGCTCTCGATTGCGCCGGCGAATTTTTTTATCGGAGACAAAAAGTAAGTGGCTGGTATATTTCCGGGTTGACCAGAAGGAAAATACAATTGCGCTGATCAAAGTGGACGGATCGCCGACGCCGTTCGATCGTGTCTAATCGATCAGCTGGTTACAACAGGATCACCATTGGTGTCAGGCGGATATCGTCCAATTTCCAACCCTTATTCAGCATGTCATTGATAGCGTGGAATTCGCTGCTCCGGCCGGCGAGTTTCAGGACGTTCTCCCCGCCAGGCCGCGTTTCAAAATACCGGTCCACTTCCGGCAGGATCGCCTGATAAGCCGGCGTTTCATTGAAGTTTCGGGGGATCATTTCTTCGCTCGTTCTGTCCAACTCCTGATAATTGTCGATCCAACGCACCGCCGGCAACATCCGTCGACAAGCTGCGATCGGCAAGAACACCAAAATTGCCCCAGCCTCTTCCTTGCCTATTCCGGCCTCGCCGAACGCATCCAGAAGTTCTTGGTCGGTAGCCTGGCCGCTTCCCTCGGTCATGATCGCAATGGCTCTGCGGACGTTCACTATAAGATTAGGTGACATGGCTTTGTTTAAGGTTTAATGATGGTCAAGGCAGGACGGTCAACGACCGCGTTCGTCTCTCTCATCCAGTCGAGGCAGGCGTTGGTGTAGGTAATGAAGGATGCGCTGCCAGCCTTCCGAAGGAATTCCCTTTTGAACGCCCGATAGAAGTTTCGGACCCATTTTTTGAACGTATCGCTCTTCGTAACGAGCATATCGTTGCTCGCAAAATAATCGTTGACGGCATAGAATCGGCTTCTATGTAAAACATTGGGCGTAGATGGATAAGACCCTCCTGTATCGTATTCGATGATCCAGCTTTTTGTAACGTCCAACCCATACTTGCCGGCTATGCCGTGCTCCCGATAAGCTACGTTGCCGATGAAATCAATCGGGACCAATCCTACCTGATGAGGCCAGCGACCATCTTCCAACCATAGTTTTTCCTGCGGTCTCACTACGTTATCTTCCTGCTTAAAGGCGAGAAATTGCACTCCCTTTCGGGCAAAGAAGGCTGCGAATCGTTCCCCGTCCTCGGGAATGCTGAAGAAGTTAAGTTGGCTGCTCATCGAAGAGATTCCTGTTGCTTTACAGGCAAGTTACCGGTTTGACCCATATCTGCCAACCGTTCATTTCAAATAATAGAACGCCAGTGACCGGTAGCGGGCAGGAACGCGGTTGCAAACAAAATTGCGATTTATATCAGCAGAGAGACGAAATCGGCTGCTATTCCATAAAAGCGGACGATAAAAGCACTACCTTCCGGCCAACTACCTATGCAACATGACCATAGAGGAATTTATCAAAACGTTAGATACCTTTGTACCGTTCCCGGACGATGACCTGGAGAACGACACAGAGAAATTTCTGTATCGCCTCATGGAAGTCTGGAAACAGATGCCGGATAAGGAAAAGTCAATACCTATGATCTTCCGGTTCATGGAGCGGTATCCGGATACCCACTTCGGGTCGCCAGGACCACTCGTGCACGCAATCGAATCCCTTGGTGTCCGCTCCTACCAGGATCAGCTGCAACTTTCGCTGCTCCGACGGCCGACCCCGCTAACGATCTGGATGTATAATCGAGTCATCAATACGCTGACCGATCCAGGAATCATTGGTGCGCATCTGCAACGACTGGCGCTGTTCGCGCGACACCCCCTCGCCAACGCGGCAACCAGACGGGAGGCAGAAGCCTTTCTCACGCACCAGCGGGGTCGACTGCAGGAATGAAACACAAAAATAGAGTCGCGGCTAATGTTGCGTTTTTTTATCCTTGTACGGACAAGCGCATTGTCGTACGAATCTGTAGGTTTGACAGCAAAAATGGAAGATGCGCGACTGAAAACGCGACTAAATTTTCAAGAAATTGAAAATCAATAGGACACAGACGGCCTTGCGGTCCCGTCCGGTCCGCAAGTCACTCAGACAAAGTCGTTTAAACCCGCTTCAGATGCAATGCTGACGCGGGTTTTCGCTTTTCGGGCATGTCCCCAATCGCAATCCATCGTGTCCATCTATTCGGTCGCAATTCGGTTAGCAGGGATCAGGTTGAAAAGTTGGGGGATTTAGGGAAAAGCGGTTGTTTTGCGGCTGGAATAAAGAACTATAGCATTGGAAGAAGCCTATCGTCAGTTAGTGGAAATGATTTTGCCGCAAGGCACGTTGGAGTATTTTGATTTGGTAAGAGTCTATAAGGACCGGGAGGGACTTAAGATATACCTGGAGGAGAAGAATAGTCCTCCGGAAGAGTACCGAAAGGAGGTGCTGCACTCCAAAGGATTTACGCCCGAGACAGAAGTAAGGGATTTTCCCAACCGAGATCATAAAGTGATATTGAGTATCAAACGTCGCCGCTGGGAAGTTCAATCCAGTGGAGAGATCGTAACCCGCAACTGGGATTTAGTCATGTCCGGCACTCGTATTACAAAGGAGCTCGCCGCTTTTTTAAAAGGTGCACTTGGATAATAAGCCGGTGAGCTGTCATCAATTGGGTCGGATCTACCAGTTGGATGGCAAACAGCTGCAGCAGCAATACAAGCACCATATCAGCGATTACAAAGACTGGGATCAGAAAGAGCATGCCAGCCAGTGGATGATCTTTCCAAACAATATGGGAGAGTTTTTATCCATTGATGAGACGGCTCTGTCCAATGATGAACTCTATACTGTCGTTACCAATAAGGCTGCCAGGGGGCGTAAAGGCAGTGTGGTAGCGATGATCCGGGGAACCCAGTCAGAACAACTTATCGAGGTGCTGTAAAAAATTCCCGAACGCCTTAGGAAACAGGTCAGGGAAGTTACTCTCGACATGGCTGCCAACATGAACCTGGTCGTCAAACGCTGTTTCCCTCATGCCCATCGCGTCATTGACCGCTTCCACGTCCAGCAACTGGCCTCTGAAGCAGTGCAGGAACTTTTTGCAACCTAAATCCAGCATCACCTACGAGGAAAAGCTCGAAAGGTTCCAACGCCTCAACGAGCTGAATACCCGTGCAGGCATCAAAATGTTGCACATTTCGATCAACTTTTCGCCGTCGGAAATGCTCACGAAAGACGAGTTATCGGCGATAGCAGACCGGTATATGGAAGGCCTCAAAATGAACAAACACCCGTACCTCGTCTACCAACATAACGACGCAAATCATCCCCACATCCATATCGTGACCTCCCTTATCCGGTCCGATGGAACTCGCGTCGATACTCACCGTCTTGCCAACCGGCTCTCGGAGCCTACCCGGAAAGCCATCGAACAGGAATTCCATTTGTTACCCGCACGCCCGCGCAAACCGGCTGCCGTTCCGCCGCCCGAAGAGGTCCGCAAGCTAACCCCCGGCGATCCCACGCCGCTCTCCTAATCCGTCGAACGCATCCTCGCCAGCGTCAATAAGCATTATCATTTCAGTAACCTGAACGAGTACAATGCGATCCTCCGTGCCTACAATGTCACCGCCGAAACCGGCAATCCCGGTACCAAAACTCACCGCCATAACGGCATTTATTATGTCGGTTTCGATAACCAGGGCAACAAGATCAGCTCGCCGATCATGGCCTCGCAATTGCCCAGCCGGCCAACGCCGGCCCGCCTGCAGGACAAATTTCATCATCCT
>DASZOW010000725.1:0-5326 GCA_035550615.1 Puia sp. | reverse complement strand
GTCCAGATGCACCTTCATCACAGTTTCCAGATCGGTGGCGACTACGGTAAGCTTATTCTTTTCCACTTCGAACAAAAAATCTTCCAGGATAGGTAATACAGTGTTGGCATTGATCACGCCACTTATCTGTTGCAGTTGTTTCAGTAATGCCGAGGAGGAAACGATAAACTTCATGGAATTTGTACTTTGGGGCGAATCTACAGATTTTTGCGTAATACCCAATAGTTTAGGGAGGACGGGGCCTCGTTGCGGGCTAATTGTTAATTTCCTGTGACTAACCCCGGAGACCGTGGCCGTCATCCGGGCCGGTAGACACGGGACGAGGCCGGATTTCGCATACATTCGGTAAATTCGCGGTTCCCAATCGATTATGTGGAAGAGAACGTCATTATCTCCGGAACAGGCCTTGCAGAAAGCGCGCCATTATTGCGGCTACCAGGAGCGTTGTCATAGCGAAGTACAGGAAAAATTATATTCTTTCGGACTGCGGAAACCCCAGGTAGAGCAGGCGCTGGCCACGCTGATCGAGGAGAACTATCTCAATGAAGAACGATTTGCTATCCAGTTTGCCGGCGGTCATTTCCGGCTCAAGCATTGGGGTAGGATACGCATCCGGTATCAGCTGAAGCAGAAGCAGGTGTCGGAATATTGTATAAAGAAAGCGCTGGCCGCCATCGACGGGGCCGATTATGAACGCGCCCTGGCGCGGCTGGCGGAGGAGAAATGGGAGAAGCTGGCGGAAGAGACCAATGTCCTTGTCCGGCGGCGAAAACTGCAGGAGTATCTTTTACAAAAGGGATATGAGGCCGACCGGGTCGCCGCTGTCCTTCCGGCGAAATAGCCTACATTGCAGCATGTCCACACTGACGATCACCACCATACAGACCGATCTGCGCTGGGAAGACAAGACCGCCAATCTGCGACATTTCGAAGAGCGGATCTTTTCCCTTACGGGACCTGCCGAGATCGTGGTTCTGCCGGAGATGTTCAGTACCGGCTTCAGCATGCGGCCGGAAGAGCTGGCGGAGAAGATGGATGGGCCGACGGTGGGTTGGATGCGGGATGTCGCGGCGCGGAAGAAGATCATCCTCACCGGCAGCCTTATCGTGGAAGAGGGGGGACATTATTTCAACCGGCTTGTCTGGATGCTGCCCAACGGGCGATCGGGTTATTATGATAAACGCCACCGCTTTGCTTATGCGGGTGAGAACAAACACTATACGGCGGGCGGCAAACGGCTGGTCGCTTCCGTCAAGGGCTGGCGGGTGCTGCTGCTAGTATGTTACGATCTGCGGTTTCCGGTTTGGAGCCGGCAGAACCCCCGGGAAGGCGAGGATCACGAATATGATCTGATCATTTATGTCGCCAACTGGCCGGAACGGCGATCGCATGCCTGGAAAACGCTGCTCCAGGCCCGGGCCATAGAGAACCAGAGTTTTGTCGTTGGCGTCAACAGGATCGGCGCAGACGGCCACGAGGTCCATCATAGCGGGGACTCGATGATCGTCGGCCCGCTTGGCGAGGTAGTATATCATGCGGCTGCCAGGGATGAAGCGTATACCCTTACGCTTCAAAAAGACGATCTTGCGAGAGTACGCGAGCGTTTTCCTTTTTGGAAGGACGCCGACCATTTTTCTATAGAAGCACAATAGCCATGACACCAACCGCATTCATCGCCCCGGAGATCTTTACCGGCTGGGAGATCCAGACCGGCAAAGCCGTTTTAGTCAAGGAAGGAAAGATAGCAGATATCGTGGCGGCAACCGACGTGCCGGCGGGTTACCGTGTCCGAGAGCTATCCGGCTATATGCTCGCCCCGGCTTTTATCGATCTGCAGATCTATGGTGGCAACGGGAAACTGTTCTCGGCGGAGATGAGCACCGAAGCGTTGGACGCAGTATATGAATATTGTCTTCAGGGCGGCTGTACCCAATTCATGATCACGCTGGCCACCAACTCGATCGAAAAATTTGTGCGTGGGCTCGAAGTCGCCCGGCAATACTTGAACAATGGCGGCAAAGGACTGCTTGGCGTTCATTTGGAAGGCCCGTACATCAACCCCGTCAAAAAGGGCGCGCACCTGGAAAAATTCATCAAGACACCGACACTGGACGAGCTCGGGCATCTCCTGCACAAGGGCAAGGATATCTTCCGGATGATGACGCTGGCGCCTGAACGATGCGACCGTGCCTGTATCGAGCTGCTGCTGCATCATGGCATCATCCTTTCCGCAGGCCATAGTAATGCCACCTACGAGGAAGCCATGAATGGCTTCTATCAGGGCATACCCGCTGCCACCCATCTTTTTAATGCCATGTCACCGTTGCAGGGCCGTCAACCCGGGGTCGTAGGCGCCGTCTATGATCATAACGATGTCCGCTGCAGCATCGTCTGCGATGGCATACATGTCGATTATGCGTCTGTGCGTATCAGTAAGAAGATCATGCAGGACCGCTTATTCTTTATAACGGACGCCGTCACCGAGGTACAATATGGCGAGTATACCCATGTCTTCAGGGGGGACAGGTATACGCTTCCCGACGGCACCCTGAGCGGTTCGGCGCTGACGATGCTGCAGGCGGTCCGGAATGGCGTGGAGAAGGCCGGCATTCCCTTGCCCGAAGCGTTGCGGATGGCTTCTTTATATCCGGCCATGGTGCTGGGTGAAAAGGATCGCCGGGGAACTATTCAGCGCGGCGCCAATGCCGACATGGTACTGTTGAATGATCAGCTCGAGCTATTGCAGGTGATCGTAGAAGGGGAGTAGATTTTACTTCCTGGCGGCATCCTGCCCGATCAGCTCTTTTACCCGTGCGCTTTTATAGTCCTGGCCTTTTCCGATGGCTTCAACGGAGGGAAAGGCAGAGATATCCGGCATGACGCCATGACCGTCCTTTATCCTGTTTCGATCGATGACGAGACGAAAGCGTGGCAGCCGGAAACGTACCCGGGTTCCGGGCAACGTCACGTCGGGGATCATCCAGGCTGTGTTCCCGTAATAGCAGCCACCTGTTTCCTCTCCTACCAGGGTGACGTTCGATTGTCCCTTTAGCGCGCCTGCGAACAGGCAGGTGGCCGAAAAAGAATTGCCGCCCGTGAGGATGTATACTTTTCCGTCGAAATGGTTTTTCTTGCGCGGACTGAAATAATGCCGTTCGAAATGTCCGTAATGGTAAAAACCGTCCTTTTCCCGGCGGGTGGCGATCCGCGTTAGCAGCCGGTATGCGAGGCCGTTGTTGATGTACCGGTCGTAACGGCTATGCCGGCGGATCGCATACAGCGAATCCGCGAGTTTGAATTTTTTATCGATCAGATAGCGTGTCAGCAGCGTGGAAAGGGTCGCTTCGCCGCCGCCGTTGGAGCGCACGTCGATGACGAGATTTTGTATATGCCGGTCGCTGAACTGCCGGAACGAATGCCGGAAGAAACCCCGCAGATGAAAGCCATTTTCGAAGGTGTTGAGCGTGAGATAGGCAGTATGCGTAGCCGTGTCCAGCACCAGATTGCGGGAGAAGAGAAGCTCGGCTTTTCTGCGGCTGCGCCTGCTTCGTTTATGCGGCGGCCTTGTCCGTTGTGCGGGACCGGGCCCGCGTTGCGCCGTGCCGGGTTGCAGGATCCTGCCCAGACTTCTCCGTAGCGTGTCGGCCCGGGGATCATAGATCGGGATGCGGGTTTCGCGGATCATGCCGGTGGTATCGACATAGCTGATGTCGAAGGAATCGGTGAATCCATAGATCGCGTCATACCAGCTGCTGAAATGAAGACCGGTACTGAGATATTGATATTTCCCCGTGAGATCGTAGCCATCGGTGACGATATAGGGAAATAGCGTGTCCGTGAGCTGCCGGGTAGTCCTGCCATTGATCGAGAGGATCTGGGCGCCGCGTTTGAGGATCGAATCCCTGCGGTCCAGGCTGGCGACCATGACCATGGTATCCGGCCAGAATTTCAGGATCAGCGGAAACTGGCGAAGTTTGGCCGTATCCAGGTAGTGAACGTAGGCCTTCGACGCCCGGATGGAGGTATGCCCGCAGTCCACCTGGGCAATGACATGGCTGAGAATGGTGCGGAACTGGGTTTCCGTCATGGAGTCCCGGATGGCGGCATAGCCATTGTCGAAATAACGGTCCATGCTGTCTTTGGGCGTATACCAATACAGGCTGGGATGCCAGGCTTCGAGGACATGCCGGAAGATCCGGTAGTCTTTCTGCAGGACCGCGACAGGATATTTCCGGTCGGGCCGGAATCCCTTTTCCGTTGTCCGGCACGCAAAGAAAAGCACAGAAAGCAGAAGGCCGGGAATTGATCGGATTCGATATTTACGATTCATGGAACATCATTTGGAGGCAAAAGCGTTCCAGCCCTGCGCGGTAATATCAAACGTGTTGCCTCCTTTCGTAATGATCTTTTTGCCTTTCTCCGGTTCGGTCATATAGCCGATGACGCTGATCTGTTCGTTGAGGACCAGCTTGTCATAATCCTGCTGGGAGACGGTGAATAATAATTCATAATCCTCTCCCCCGCTAAGCGCGCAGGCGGTAGGGTCGAGCTCGAACTTCAGGGCGGCTTTCCTGGTATCTTCGGCGATGGGGATCTTATCTTCATAGAGGACACAGCCAAGACCGCTTTCACGACATATATGCAGGATCTCCGAGCTGAGCCCGTCGCTGATATCCATCATGGATGTCGGGAGTACGCCCGCCTGCTCGAAAAATTCGATGATATCCTTGCGCGCTTCCGGTTTCAGCAAGCGCCCGATCACATATTTTTCATTTTCGAGATCCGCTTTTATGGCCGGATTCTCCAAAAAGATCTTTTTTTCCCGTTCCAGGAAGACAAGGCCGAGATAAGCGGCGCCGAGATCGCCGGTACAGCAGAGCAGATCGCCTTTTTGCGCCGTGCTTCTTTTTACGAACCGGTCGGGGGTGACCTCACCCAGGGCAGTAACCGAGATAACGAATCCCTTTTTCGAGGAAACCGTGTCGCCGCCTACCAGGTCTACCCCGTACTTTTCGCAGGCCAGATAGACGCCTTCATAAAATTCATCGAGCGCTTCAAGGCTGAACCGGTTGCTGATGCCGATACTCATGGTGATCTGGGTAGGGGTTGCGTTCATGGCATACACGTCGCTGATGTTCACGATCACCGATTTATACCCGAGATGTTGAAGCGGGGTATACATCAGATCGAAGTGAACCTCTTCCAGGAGCAGATCGGTGGTGACCACGGTCTGTTTGCCAAAATGGTCGATGACGGCGGCGTCGTCGCCTACCCCTACCAGGGTAGAGACATTCTTTATTTCAATATTTGCGGTGAGATGTTCGAT
>DASZOW010000724.1:0-15004 GCA_035550615.1 Puia sp. | reverse complement strand
GAAGGTGGTGAACGGAAATGTGGTAATGCGCTTAGCGTTGGGTTGAACAAAGGTTTCCTGGGCGCCCAGCGCGCCGGTAAATGTAACGAAAGACATCTGTAAGATCAGCATGCAGCGCCAGATCCGGCCTGGCTGTCGTTTGGATCGCCGTGGATGTTTTTCGTGGCTAAGCATAGTTAGTTTTCAGGTTGTACTAATATAGTACATTTGTGCCATGAACTTGTCAAAACTTTACGATAAAGCATTGCGGAAAGAGTTCCTGGACGTAGCGGAAGGTGTGGCCCTGTTCGAAGACGCTCCCCTCACCGAACTGATGCAGGTGGCCAATGAGCTGCGGAAGATGGCTGTTCCTCATGGTAAGGTCACGTGGCAGATCGATCGCAATGTCAATACAACCAATGTCTGTATCGCGAATTGCAAGTTTTGCAATTTCTATCGCATCCCCGGTCACCCGGATGCCTATATCACGGATATCGATACCTACAAACGCAAGATAGAAGAAACGTTCCGCTGGGGCGGCGACCAGCTTTTATTGCAGGGCGGCCATCATCCCGATCTGGGCCTGGATTTTTATACCTCATTGTTTCGCCAGCTCAAGACGCTTTATCCCAGCCTGAAGCTGCATACGCTGGGGCCGCCCGAAGTGGCGCATATCTGCAAGAAGGAGAAAATGAGTCATCACGATGTGCTGGCGGAACTTAAGGCCGCGGGTATGGATTCCCTGCCCGGCGCGGGGGCGGAGATCCTGGTAGACCGGGTCCGCCGGCTGATCAGCAAAGGGAAATGCGGTGCGCAGGAATGGCTGGATATCATGCACGAGGCCCATAAACAGCATATCACCACATCCGCCACGATGATGTTCGGGCATGTAGAAACGTTACAGGAAAGGATGGAGCATCTGATCAGCATCAGGGATGTGCAGGCCAGGAAGCCGGCAGACGCCAAAGGATTCCTGGCATTTATTCCATGGACCTTCCAGGACGTAGATACGCTGCTGACGAGGATCAGAGGCGTGCATAACCTCACCACGCCGGAGGAATACCTGCGGATGATCGCCATCAGCCGGATCATGCTTCCTAATGTAAAGAATATCCAGGCCTCCTGGCTGACGGTGGGTAAACAGACGGCGCAATTATGTCTGCATGCAGGAGCCAATGATTTTGGCAGCATCATGCTGGAAGAAAATGTCGTCAGCGCCGCCGGTGCGCCGCATCGTTTTACGGCCAAGGGGATACAGACAGCGATCCGCGAGGCGGGTTTCGAGCCCCAATTACGCAATCAACAGTATGAATGGAGGGAGGTTCCGGCATCCATTGAAGAGCAAGTTATAAACTATTAATTACCAGGTGCTAAGTATTTACCCCAGTTTTTTTGTAGTCCCGGAAACTTAAACCGGCGAATTTTCGTTCCTATAAGGAGACTTTGCATTATTCATGAAAAGCCCTTTTCGCAAATTAGTACGGATTTCGGTAGTTTTATTGGTACTCGTACTCCTTTTTAATTTCTTTGGATACTATATCAATCGCATAAGATCCCTGGAAAACAAGGAGTTACTGGAAGCGATCAGCCGATCCGGTCAGCAGCAGGCGCTCAGCCAGCGGATTGCCAAAGAAGCTATTCTTTTGCTAAACAATCCCGAACAATCCAGCGCCGAACCCGTCCGCGATACTATTGCGGGCCTCATCACCCGATTCCAACAAAATCAATCGCTTCTGCAACAGCAGGCCGGTTCTACGCCTTCTCCGGTCCCCCAGCAGATCTTCCAGATCAAATTATTGCTATCCACCTCCAGACCTTACCTGGAATCCATAGTCGCCATCGGTCAGGAGCTGACCCAGGCAGACTCGGCGATGCTGGCGATAAATAAAAGACTCTATCAGCGCAACCTGCTCTACAACGAGCACAAGTATCAGCTGCTGATGGCAGACATCAACCTGCACTATGCGGCATTGGTAAACGAGATGAACGGAGAGGTCGCTACGGTCGATACCGGTAAGCTCATCTCGCTGGTCGCCGCAATCGTGGGGCTGATCATCCTCGTGCTGGAACCGGCCTTTAAGAAAGGAGCAAGAAATTATAAGGACCTGCAGGAGGCGCGCAACGAGCTGTTGAATGAAAAGAAGTTCCTCGCATCCATCCTGCGGTCCCAAACCAACTATGTCATCCGGATCAATCGCCAGGGTCATTTTACCTATGCCAACCCGGCCTTCCTGCGAACATTCGGGTATACGGATGCCGAAATACCGAATATCCTTTTTTATACGACGATCTTTCCCAAGGACATGACGCGTTGCCAGCAGATGGCCAGCGATTGCTGGAATAACCCCGGAAAGGTCCATCGGCTGCTGATCCGCAAGCCCATCGGCCGGAGCCGTGAGTTTATCTGGACGGAATGGGAGTTCCTGGCACTTTCGGACGAAGATGGCCAGGTCAATGAGATCCAGGGTATCGGATCGAACGTCTCGGAAAAGCTGCAGATGGAGAAAAGCAAGGAAGAGGCTATCCGTACCTTGTCTTATGCCATGACATATGCGAAGATGGGCTCCTGGAATCTCGATTTCATCAGCAGCGAGCTTTTTCTCAGCAAGGAGTTCAAGGCCTTGCTGGCCATGGACGAGGAGGATGCCGACAAGATCGCCATCGATAACTTTCTCCATTTATATGTCGTGCCGGAAGATTTCGCATTGGTAGCCGAAGAGTTCGCCAAGGCCATACAACACAAGGAGAATACCGGTTATGAGACCTCTTTCTCGTGCCGGATCATCACCAAGCAGGGTTGGATGCGTTATCTTTCCGTAAAGGGCAAGGTCGTGGACGAGCAGATGCAGTTCGGGATCGCGCAGGATATCACCTTCCAGAAGGAGGCGGAGAACGCGCTGCTGAACAGCGAACAGAAGTTCCGGCTGCTGGCGGAGAACTCCGAGGACATCATCAGCGTACATGCGATCGATGGTACGATCTGGTATCTTAGCCCTTCGGTGACCAAGGTCCTTGGATACGAGGTCGACGATATCATCGGCAGGACCATGGATCAATATGTACATCCGGACGATCGGCATAAATTCCTGCCTGCGGATAAGGTACCGGCTTTTGCCGACAATATCCATGGGGCGGAGAACTCCATCATCGTACGTTACCGGGTCCTGCGCAAGGACGGCGTCTATATCTGGCTGGAAAGCATCATCAAACCCATAGTCGACGAGGCCGAGCTGGTAAAGCTGATCTGTACCTCGCGTAATATCACCGACCAGAAGATCGCGCAGGAGAAGCTGAAGAAGAAAGACCATCTGCTTCAGGCCGTCTCGCAGGCGACCCACTCCCTGCTGATCAACACCGATCTGAACCAGGCCATTCTCGAATCTATACAGGTATTGGGAAGTACGGCAATGGTCAGCCGTGTTTTCCTGTTCCAGAACTATCTCGACCCGGCCACGCAGCAATGGAGGACGAGCCAGACGCATGAATGGACCTGGAAACCGGGCGATTACCGCCAGAGCCAGGAAAATATACTCCATATCCCCTTTGAAAGTATCCGGAAGATCGTGGAGCCGTTACAGCATCATCTGCCCTTTGTGGCGTATAAGAGCAAGGAGACGGACCAGCAGCTGCAGGGCATCATGGAAAGGCACCGGGTTCTGTCCAGCGTGGCGTTACCCATCTATCTCAAGAACGGGATGTTCTGGGGTTTTATAGGATTCGACGAAATGGAGGAGGAGCGGGAATGGTATGAGGCCGAGTTCGCCATCCTGCGATCCTATGCCTCTTCCCTGGCGGCAGCCATCGAGCGGAAACAGATCGAGGTCGAGCTGGTGCAGGCCAAGGAAATGGCCGAATCCGCCAGCCACGCCAAGAGCGAGTTTATGGCGAATATGAGTCATGAGCTTCGTACGCCCATGAACGGTATCATCGGTTTTACGGACCTCGTGCTGACTACCGATCTGCAAAAGGTACAGCGCGATTATCTGCAAAACGTAAAGAAATCGGCTTATGGTCTGCTCGAGATCATCAACGATATCCTGGACTTCTCGAAGATAGAGGCCGGCAAGCTGCTTATCGACCATACACTTTTCAAGCTGGACGAGCTGATCGAAGAGACGGTCGATATGCTCACCCTGAAGGCTTTCGAAAAGAAGCTCGAGATGCTGTACCGGGTCGATCCCACGATCCCGTCCCAATTCCTCGGAGATCCGGTGCGGATCAGGCAGGTCGTGGTCAACCTGCTGGGGAATGCCATCAAATTCACCGGCGATGGGGAGATCATGGTCTCCATAAAAAAGAATAGCAATCCTTACCCGGTAGAAGGCAAATCGTTCATTAAGCTGGCCATCGAAGTCAAAGATACCGGCATCGGCATCCGGCGGGAGAAACTGCAAAAGGTCTTCGAAAGCTTTACACAGGCCGATACATCCACGACGCGGAAATATGGCGGCACCGGTTTGGGATTGACCATTTCCAGGAGCCTCGCCGAGCTGATGGGCGGCCAGCTCACGGTAGAGAGCGAACCCGGAAAGGGAAGCGTCTTTACGCTGCACCTGGTGCTCGAGATCGCCAATGAACAGCCGGAGGTCTTGTTGCCGCAGAAGGCGATGCTCAAAAAAGTGTTGATCGTGGATGACAATGCCACCAATCTGCTGCTTATGCAGGAGATCTTCGGCTATTTCCACATACCTTCCGAGGTCGCTTCCAGCGGACAGGAGGCTATCAACAAGGTCAGGGCGGCGCGTGAGAACAACGAACACTTCAGCCTGGTGCTCACCGACCACCAGATGCCCGGCATGGATGGTATCACACTGGTCAAAGAGCTCAAGCGCGATTTCCCGAACAATAATCAGCCGTTTATCCTGATGTTATCTTCGCTGGAAAAGAATATCTACCAGCATGAGGCCACCAAAGCCGGTATTACGAAGTTCCTTTCCAAGCCGGTGAAGATGCATGAAATGTATGGCGCCCTTTTGTCGCTTTTTGAAATGAACCTGCAACACGATGGGGGAGGGACCTTTGTACGTCCCGGCGGCGGCCTGGAAAAGACAACCGAGTCTACCAGCATCATGGTCGCCGATGACGATCCCATCAATATGCTGCTCATCTCCGAGGTATTGCGGCGGATGGGTTTCGACGTCATCCAGGTCAGCAATGGCCAGGAAGCGCTGGAGCGGTTGCCTAATTGCGATCCCGTATTGATCTTTATGGACGTCAATATGCCCGAGATGGATGGCTATACGACGACAAAACAGATCCGGAAGATGCCGGAGCCGTGGTGTAACCTGCCGATCATAGCGCTTACTGCCGATGCCATGAAAGGCGATCGGGAAAAATGTCTGGAGGCGGGTATGAACAAATATATCTCCAAGCCCTTTCGGTTGGAAGAGATCGACGAGGTATTGCGCAGCTATACGCTGATGGTGTAAGCGGACTCAGTATCTGGCGATCTCCCGGGACTCCTGGTCGGTGACGTTGATGCCGACGACCCAGCCTTTTTCCTGCTCATTCAGGCTTAGCGCCACATGGAGACGTTTCATTTCCCCTACGCCGGGCAGGAGCGAAAACCTCACCTCCGTATATTTCTTATCCGCAGATGGGGGGTCGTATTGACCGTTCAGGATAAACGTCTTCTGTTCCGTGGTGGTGATGATGCTGTTGCTGAGCTGGTTGTAGATCTCGGCAAAACGGGCGCTGGCTGTCCCGAAGTCTGCTGTCTGCAGTATAATGCAGCTCCAGTCCAACCCTTCGGAACCGGAGGTGGTAGCCAAGGTTACGGTGCTGGATGTCGCTCCCGGCAGAAGCAGGGTGGACTTGTAACGGGCGGACTGGAGCGCCTGACCGATCAGCTCGCCTTTGATATTATGGAAATGGTTGGGATAATCCCGGATCACTTTCTCCAATATGACCTGCGTGTTATTGGAAAAGACTCCTTGCGCGGAAAGGGAAACTGAGAGAACGACCGGCGCGAATGCTAAAATTGCGCTTCTCATAAGTAAGGATTTGTTACAAGATACGACCCTTTGGAGCCGCTTGCAATAGAAAAACTACTAATCCCGCATCCGGCGCAATAAAAGCGTACATCACGCGTTATCTTTACTGGCCTTACCTGTTGTAACCCGAAAAACAATATCAAATGAAAAAAGACCAGATGTTATACGAAGCGCGTAAAACCCGCATTTACAGGAATATATACCGTCCATCCTCCAATCCCGCACATTTTTTCAGCACACTGCTTTCCGTTCTACTGCAGGGACATTCGCAAGTAGGAAGTTCAGAGCGGCTGGCAGGCCGCCGGAAAGGCTGATCGCGGCAAAAGTGATCCTCCCTAATTTATCGGAAATCCGCCACGTCCGCCCCTGAATCCACCGCCGCCGCGGAAATGGCCGGGGAACATGCCGGGCATCCGCCGCTGGTTCGCCCCGGCAAAATTATTCAGGTTGTACGTAAAGGTGAGCATGGCGTAGCGGCCCAGCACATTCGTCCGCTGATAGGTCACCGCGCCTGCCGAGCCCACTGACTTCGAGACCGAGGTGTTCCTATTCAGCACGTCGAAGACGGTCAACCGCAACTCCCCATTCTTTTTCTTGAAGAGCTGTTTGGCGATACTGGGTGTGAACAGCGGCACGCTGGCCTGGTATGTCGGAGAGTTCGTATACGTATAGGTGTAATCGAAGTTGGCCGCTATCAGCCAGCCGTTATTGGTATAGGCCGTGAACTCGGCCGAGAGCGTTTCTGTAAAAGAATTCAGGCTGTTATTGCTGCCGCCACCGCTTCCGCCTCTTTTACCGGTGGAATCTGTTACCGATCTGCTGATGCCCGGTGTTTTGTTGATGGCATAGCCCGTGGTAGAGCTGAAGTTCATGTCGAAATTCTTTTTGATATTGGTCGTCCAACGGATCGTTTCGTTCAGTCCCGTGTTTTTGGTGTATTCATGCGCGAATATGCCCGCCCTGTAGGACAGCGAGTCCTGGGCCAGCAGGGTCTGGCTCTGGGCATAGGTGACGTTCGTCATGAAGTTCAGATTCGATTTAGGCCGCCTCAGCGGGAATCCATAGTTGAAGAACCCGCTGACATTGTAGGTGCCATTGAGGTTGGTATAGGTGCTGACCTGACCGCCTTTTGCATTGCGGTAGACTACGGACTGGATATCGTTGACGATGGTGCTGGCATTGAGCGTAGCAAAGATCACCCGTTGGTTAGCCGGATTGAAGTTGGCATACAGGACGCGCAGAGAGTGAGTGAACTGCGGTTTCAAGGCAGGGTTTCCTTCCTGGAAGTTAACGCTATCCGAAGTTGTCGTCAGGGGTTGCAGTTGCGCGGGGCTCGGCGTGCCGGTCCGGCCGGAATAGTTCAATCGCAGATGCGAGGTATTGTTGAACTGGTAGGAAAAGTTCACCGTAGGGGTATAATTCACATAGCTGTGATCCACGGTGATACCCTTGGTGGTATTAATGCTGTTGAATTGCGTCCATTGGATGCCCGAGCCAACCGACAGATTGTATTTCCGGCGCTGGGTACGCCAGGCCAGGGCCACATTGTCGGCGTTGGATGTAAATTTATAGGAGTTGCTGAACAGATAGTCGTATTGACTATAGGACTTCGTGGCGTCCGAATAGTCGTAGGTGTTATTGATCGTTTTGCTATTGCTATAATTGTGATAGTACGTAAGCTGCAGGATCTGGTTTTTCGACAGCGGCTCGGTATAGGAGACCGTCGGCGTAATGGTCCAGGAATGTAGCGAATCGTTGTAGAACTGGTTCAGCGTGTCCACATAATAATTCTTGACGAGGGGCGAAGGAAAGAACTGGTTCACGGAATAGTTGTAACCGGTGCCGTTATTGACGTTTGCCGTCGTATTTACATCCACGGAAAGCGTGCGCCAGGGTTTGGCAAACCGGTGACGGAACTGAAGATTTGTGCTGCCGATGTTGAATCCCGAGTTCTCGCTCGAGGTACGCCCATTGAGGACGTTCACGAGATTGCCGTGATTATCGTATTCCTGTGAAAAAGAGCTTCCGCCCGGCGTACTTTTCTGGATGGTGATATTCGGCCGGAAGATCAGCGAGTTGTTGCTGTCGATACGGCTTTCCACGTTCAGATAGATGCGGTGATTCGCGATGCGGGAGACATTATAACTATTGCCGCTGGTGATCAGGGCGGAGTCCGGTGATGTCTCGGATTGCACGGGAGAGATGGCGCTATCGGTTTGTGTGAGCACTACGTGCTGGAAATTGTAGAAATAGCTGCCGTAGACGTCCGTGCTATGATTTGGATCGGTGCCAAAGGTGTTGCGATAGTTGAGGCCCCCCGCCCAGACGGTAGTGACGCCGTTGGATTGGGGACTCGTGCTGGCGCTGATGGACCGGCCGCCACCGCCGCCACCGCCGCGGCGACCCCCGCCGCCGATATTGCCGAAGATATCCTGTGGTGTAAAGTTCTGTTTATTGATATCGTTGCCCTGACCGAGCAAGGACATCTGGCTGTTGCCGTTGAACCGGTGGAGATTGATGCTTTCGTCATAGTCCTCGTTGGTACCGCCGGAGCCGACGAATTTTCCAAAATAACCTTTCCGGCTGTTCTTTTTGGTCACGATATTGATCGTCTTGACCCGGTTGCCGTCGTCGAACCCGGTAAACTTACTCTGGTCGCTGAGGTCATCGAAGACCTGGATCTTGTCGATGATATCGGGCGGCAGGTTACGGGTGGCCAGCTTAGGGTCGTCGCTGAAGAAGCGTTTGCCGTCGACGAGAACGCGTTGTACCTTCTCGCCGGCGTGAGTGATGTTGCCGCTGTTGTCCACGGACATGCCGGGCATCTTTTTGAGCAGGTCCTCCGCTACCGCATTCGGCTTGGTGGCGAACATGCCGGCGTTATATTCGGTAGTATCCTTTTTTATACCCATGGGCGGCCTTTGTACGATCGCCGCTTCCAGCATGCCGTCTGAATGCTGCATGTAGAGAGTATTGAAATTGACCATCGAGCCGCTATCCGAAATCGAGAACCGCCTGTCGATGGCTTTATAGCCTTCGTAAGTAATCAGAAGCCGGTAGTGACCGGCGGTGATGCCGCGCACCGTAAAATCGCCTCTTTTGTCGGAGACCGTATACTCTGCATCGGTGGAGTCTCCGCCTATGGGCGTCACGGAGACGGTGGCATTGCCCATCGGGGTCTGTTTACCGCCCGTGGTGTCCACGAGTGTCCCGGAGACAAAGCCTTTAACCTTAGACTGTGAATAAGAGCGCGTTACGAATAATCCCAGGCTTATCAGCAATATGAACGCATATTTTCCCATATACAAATCCATTACAAATTGTCTGCTAAAATACTCGCCGTCGGCTTGTGGTCATACCTGGCGAGGTACCAGTGGCAAAAATAGCTGGCATAAGGGTGAAATGACCCCTGCGGTCTTATAGCTTATCGGTAAATTCAAGAAGCGGCTAGGAGAACAGGTATTCCACGTCGGCCCTGGTGAGGCTCTTGACGAATCCGTCGTCGTCCGCTATCAGGTCTTTAGCCAGGATACGCTTCTTTTCCTGCAATTGCAGGATCTTGTCCTCGATGGTATCCTTGCAGATCATGCGGTAGGCAAAAATATTCTTGGTTTGCCCGATACGATGGGTCCGGTCGATGGCTTGTTGTTCCACGGCAGGATTCCACCACGGGTCGACGATGTATACGTAGTCGGCGGCGGTGAGGTTGAGACCTACGCCACCCGCTTTGAGCGAGATCAGGAACACGCGGCAGGAATCGTCATTCTGGAAGCTTTGGATCGCGCGTTCGCGTTCCTGGGCGGAGGTGCTGCCGTCGAAATATTCGAATTTGATGTCCAGCTCCTTGAGTCTCTCGCGGATCAGGGCCAGCATGCCCAGGAACTGGGAGAAGATGAGCGCCTTATGGTCGCCGATGTTCTCGGTGATCTCGCGGGCGAGCTCGTCGAGCTTTATCGAATGGTTCGGATATTTATCCGTTTCATTTAGGATGGCCGGAGAGTCACAGATCTGCCGCAGTTTCATGAGGCCTTGCAGGATGGTGAGCTGTGAGCGCTGGATACCCTGGCTTTCTATGGTGCCCATGATCTTATCCCGATAGTCGTTGCGATAGGCTTCATAGACCTTCCGCTGGTCGTCTTCCATTTCGCAGAAGAGGATGGTCTCCGTTTTTTCCGGCAGGTCTTTGGCGACTTGTTCTTTGGTCCGCCGGAGGATAAAGGGATAGAGCAGTTTCCGGAGATGTTCCTTGCGGTCCTGCTCGCCGAATTTGTCGATGGGCACGGCGAATTCCTGGCGGAAGAACTCGAGGCTGCCGAGCATGCCCGGATTCAGGAAGTTCATCTGCGCAAAGATGTCGAAGGTATTGTTCTGCAAGGGTGTACCACTCATGCAAAGGCGGTGTTTGGCTTGCAGAAGACAGGCGGCCTTGGTGACCTTGCTGCCGGGATTCTTTATCGCCTGCGATTCGTCCAGCACGGCATAGTCGAAGTTGAGCTCGAGCAGCAGTTTGATATCGCTGCGGAGGGTGCCATAGGTCGTGATGATGACATTGTATTGCCCGAGCGCTTCTTTGTTCCGGGTCCGGTCACCGCCGTGATGGATATGGTAGGTCAGCGCCGGGGTGAATTTCCGGATCTCATTTTCCCAGTTGAACATAAGTGTGGTGGGGCAGACCACGAGGGCGCTGAGGCGGCCGTTCTCATCCCTGAAATGTTGCAGGAAGGAAAGGGCCTGGATGGTCTTACCGAGACCCATGTCATCGGCCAGGATGCCGCCCCAGTTCACCTCTTGCAGATAGTTGAGCCAGTGGAAACCGTGGACCTGGTATGGCCGCAGGATCGGATCCAGATGGGCCGGTGGCGGGATCTCCCTGATGCGGTTGAACTCCCGCAGCTGTTCGTATTTTTCTTCCAGCCGGATGATCAGTTCTTCTTCATTGCGGTTCTCATAGAGCTCGTCGATGACGCTCACATGATATTTGGAGAGCCGAAGCTGATTGCTTTTTCCTTCCCCGACACGAAAAAGCAGAGAATATTTCTTGATCCACTCCTCCGGGAGAACGCCGAGGGTGCCATCGTGCAGGGGCACAAATTGCTGGCGGTTGCCCAGCGCTTTTTTAACATCGGCGATAGTCACTTTCTGGTCGCCGAAGACGATGTCCACACGGGCGTCGAACCAGTCCGTATTGCTGCTGATATGGATCTTGGTCTGAGGTTTTGCGGTATTGAACCGGAAGTTCTTGAGGGCGTCGAAACCAAAGACGGGGATCTTCAAGTCTTCCATGGCGTCCACAAAGAGGAAGAACCAATTATTCTTAAGGACGTCGGAGCCTTTAAGGGCAAGGCTTTGCGAGCCTTCCGGATGGATAAATGCGGAGTGCAGGGACTCCAGCTTGCGGAAGAACTGGAGTTCGGCTTCTTTGTTGCGATGTACGATCAGGACGCGATCCCCATCCGGGACGACGATCTCGTCCTTTCCTCCGGGGCGCGTTTCGAAGCCCTTATAGGAAAAGATCGGCTGGAAGACGAGATAGTCGCCTTTTTCCTGCAGCAGCAGTTTCCTTTCGGGGTCTCCGTCTTTGACCTCGCGGATCAGTCCGTTATCGAAATCGACCTGGTAGTCCTTGGTGAGGGGAAGCACAAAATCCCGCAGCTGTGTGGGCCAGTCGCTCCTGGGGATACGGTGATTTTTGCCGTCCTTGCCGGCGAATTTCTCGGCCAGGGCGATATCTTCCGGCTTGTTCCAAAGATATAGGTTGTTATTATAGAAAAAGATCATCGGGCTTTTACATTCGTTCCGGTTTATGTCCACCGGCTGGCCGTTGATCTTGACGTAGCAGCTAACCTCGAAGCCGTCCCTGTCCGCCGAGACGGAGAACTGCGGAGTGATCGCGTCCCCCGAGAGTCCAAGCGGTTGGAGATTGGCGGTCTTAAACGGTTTATGCCCGTTGAGATAAAAAACAAAGGGATTGGCGTTCAGGTCGACGAAAAGCTTTTTGAGTTTGGGATGCAGGTACTCGACCATCAGCTTTTTCGTTTCCTCCGGGAGGTCGTCTTCCTCGTGGTGGATGATATTCTCCCAGATACCGCTGAAGGGGGAGTTGCGGTTGAGGTATTTATTGATCTCCGAGCTTTGCATTTTGCGCAGGGAGGGGATCATTTGTTTGTCGGGTTCGTTAAACGGATCGATGTTGATGAACTTCGAAAGATCCATCCGTTCGATCTTGCCGGCATAGGCGGACTGTTCTTCGTTGCTTTCCCCCCCAACCGCGTCGAGCATAAAGCCGGGAAAGCTCTCGTGGTTGAAATTGAAGACGACACCCAGCCGTTGAGCGTTGCCGGCGATCTTGTCCTCTTCCGTAATGACGGTGGTGGCGGTTTCCGCTTCCACGGGTCGCGGACGGCTGCTGGCTACCGGCGCTACGCGTTTTATGGATGTATCCAGCACGCGAAGAAAGGGTTTGCCGTCCTTGTAGGTGAACTCGAATTTCCCGTGCAGGTCGTCGGAAAGCGAGTAGCCGTATGCCTCGAGGAGCTTGTTCTTTTCCTTATCCCAGTTCCGTATTGTGTCGAAATAGTAGGCGCCGTGCGCATGCAGCAATTGCAGCAGGACGATGACCTTGGGCAGGGACAGGGGATGGACGGCGTCGGGATAGTCGCTGCTTGTATCGAAATTGCGTTCTTCGTTCTTCCGTAGGACCACCTGGTAGACCTGGCCGTCGATCTCTACCGATGCCTTTACCATTTCGTCCTTGGCGTATTCGATTACGGCGCGCTGGGTGCGAAGATATTTCTCCGCTTCGGTCAGCGTCTCGGGCGAACAGAGCAGCCGGATGGTCTTGAGATCGATGAATTTCATCTTTACGACGGTGTGACGCTGGTCGTACTTAACCTCCTCCGCCTTGAGCATATTCCTGTCCAGCAATTCCTGCAGCTGGATCAGCGCTCCGGCTTCGTGACGGCAGATATCCCCCAGATTATACGGACAGCTGCACCGGATGGAAAGCGTTTTCGGATCCTTGAACTTCTGTACATATACCTTGTAATAGGTCGAATAGCTATCGTCCTTGACACGGAAAGTAACGGATTCGAATAGTTCGTCGTATTCGATCAGTTCTACGTAACCAATGGCATGGATCTTTTTTCCACGGCGAATCACTTCGTCGGTCCCATTGGTATAAACATACTTAATAAGGTGCGGTAACGCCATATACTTTTTTAACAGAACCCTTTTCCTTCTTCTGTTCGCCGGCCGGGTCCACTCCGGAAAGGGCAATCTGCAAAACTAAAGGAAAAAAGGTGAGTGTAGAAAATAAATCCATCTTACCTTTGGAAGACCCCTGAGGGGGTATTCTTTTGTACCACAGATCGTTATGTTAAACCGGTTTGTATGATCTTCCGTATTAAATTTTTAACACCTATCCTGATCCTGCCACTCCTTTTGATCCAAACCCATTCCTCCGCACAAAAACAGAAAAAAGCCGACAAATTACTCCTTGGCAATCTGCAAGCGCATGTCCACTATCTTTCCGACGGCCGGTTGCAAGACCGGAGGACCGGCACTCCGGGGGAGAAAGCGGCAAGCGATTATATCAGCAGTGAGCTAAGCAGGATCGGGCTTCGGCCAAAAGGAGACAACAATGGCTGGCTTCAGGCTTTCGACATCGACCAGGGCAGACAGGTGAGTGCAGATGCCTTTTTAATGGTGAACGACCATTCGCTGGTGCTGAATAAGGAATATTTTCCGCTGTCGTTCAGCGCCGTTGGCAGCGTCTCGGGGTCTCCGGCCATCGCTTTGCAGGAAAGTGGGGTGCCGTGGTTCCAGGATGTACGGGACCTGATAGAGGCGGGAGCGGGAAATCCTCGTTTTGACCTCCGGAGCGCTATCCGCGCGCGCGCAGCCGTATGCGCCAAAAAGGGGGCCACGGCGCTGATCCTTTACAATAGCGGCAAGGCAGCGGACAACCTGTCCTTTGATCCCCGGGAAAAGAGTGAGCCGGTGGCTATCCCCGTGCTGTATGTGACGCGTGAGGCAAAGAAAAAGTATCTCAGGGACGAGGAGGCTTCCCTGGATATCCGGCTTAAGGTGGATTTTTCCGAAAAAGAGCGGACGGGACATAACGTCATCGGATTTCTGGACAATGGGGCGCCGTCAACCGTGATCATCGCCGCGCATTATGACCATGAGGGAACAGGCGGAGATACGGCATTGCGTCATGATACCGGCATAGCCGAAAAAACAAGCATGGACGATGCCGGCGGGGTGGCAGCGATGATCGAGCTTTCGAGGATGCTGGCGACGTCGAAGCTGAAGAACAATAATTATCTTTTTGTGGCTTTCTCGGGCGAGGAGCAGGGCTCGTATGGATCGAAATACCTGGCCGCTCATCTGCCGGTGGACCCGAAACAGGTAAATTATATGCTGGACATGGACAGGATCGATCCGCAATACGATAGTTCGCATGCGCTGCTGGTCGGCGGTTATGGCACCTCTCCGGCCTGGTGGGGTATTTGCCGGGGAGTCAAAGAACAGAAGGGGCTTTCTTACCGGCTGGACAGCGCCTATAGGCGCGAGGGCGATTACAGTTCCTTTTATCTGCGGCATATCCCGGTGCTCGCGTTTTATACCGGCCCGGATGACAATGACTGCAACAATGGGCTGATGATCGTGCGGTTCATATACCAGGTCGTAACCGGCGCCAATAACCGGGGCAGGCTGGCTTTTACTAAATTACCTTCTTAATGAAGCTGAAGCTCAACATAGAGGATATGACGGGGGAGTTCTTCGACGGAACCCGTTTGTTGGGCCTGGTGGCGCCGACCAAGGATTATCAGTTCTGCTGGCAGCTGAATAACCGGCTGCGATTCGATTTCCGGATCAACAATGAGATCGAGATCCAGCTGACGCGACGCCAGCGGAAGTATTTTTTTGGCGTATATGAATACTGCGAACCCTCGTCCTCCCTGCAGCATTTCCTGTATAACAATCAATTCGATGGGGAGTATCTGTTACCCGAATTCAAGCATCTGGAT
>DASZOW010000723.1:0-13068 GCA_035550615.1 Puia sp. | reverse complement strand
CGAACGTAGTCGCATTCGAGCGTCTGCAAGGCGGCGAAAATGGAGTCATGCAAATCGCTTCCGCGGCGCAGCGGCGGATTGACGACGACCTGCAGGGTCAGCGCTGTTTTGGAGATCAGCTGCGTTTTGTCCCATTGGATGGTCACGGTGTCGGGGGCTTGCTGGGCCGGGAGGCTGCAGGTCACCGTTATTAAAAGCATAGCGATAAGGGCCGCTCTCATATCCTACCTGTTTAGGATGTAAGATACGGATTATCGCTAAGCCTGGTTATAACCGGCGGGTCCGACGCCGGTGGTAATAGTGTGATTACGCAGCGGGCTGTGTGCCGCAGGTAATGCTGAGGCGATTCCAGCCGTTGATGACGATAACGCACATGATGACCTGGCTGAGGTATTGCTCACCGAGGAGTCTGGCGGCCTCATTGTAGGTGGCGTCGGAGACATGATGCTGGCTGATGAGGGTCATCTCTTCCGTGAGGGCGAGGATGGCGCATTCTTCCGGGGTGAAGAAGGGTGTATCCCGCCATGCGTTGAGGGCGTAGATGCGTTGTTCCGTTTCGCCGGCTTTACGGGCGTCGCGGGTATGCATGTCGATGCAGAAGGCGCAGCCGTTTATCTGGGATGCCCTGATCTTGATGAGGTCTTTGTGAGTGTGTGTAAGTTTTGTGGTGCCCAGGTACTGTTCCATGGCGGCGAGGGCGCGGTAGCCGGCGGGCTCGATCTCGTTTAATTTCATCCTTTGGCTCATAGTTGTAATGATTTATTGACAGCACAAAGTTGCGGGCGGGGGACGGACGAAAAAATAATCGAGATTAAGAAATTGGGGGGGTGGTCGGGGGATCGGCGCGGCGGTGGCGAGACGGGCGGCGCGGGCGAGGCGGGCAGGGATCAGGCGCGGCGGGTGGGCGGGCGGTTATTTGCGGCGGGCTTTGAGCTTGCTGATAAATTCGGGAGTGAAGCCCAGGTAGGAGGCGACCATGTACTGGGGGATGCGCTGGATGAACTGCGGGAAGCCGGTGGTAAAGCGGCGGTAGCGTTCTTCGCTGCTGTCGGCCAGAATGAAGAAGCGGTATTGCTGGGCGGCGGCAAATGCGCGTTGGACGACGAGGCGGAGGTAGCGATCGATCTGGGGCAGGCGGTCGCAGAGGAGGGGGATGGTATCGCGGTCGAAGATAGCGAGGTCGGAGGACTCGATGGATTGGATATAAAACCGCGACGGTTCCTGCCAGTCGAGGCTTTGATAATCGGTGATCCACCAGTTCTCGATGGCGAACTGGGTGATCTGTTCGACGCCGTCCTCGCGGATAAAGTACATGCGGAGGCAACCGCTGAGCACGAAATAATTGGCCGTGCAGACCTGCTGTTCGCGCAGGAGAAACTCTTTCTTTTTGATCTTTTTATAACGCACCATGCTGCTGAGCAAGGCGGCCTCCCGCTCATCGAGCGACACATATTTGCGAATATGGGCGATTAGTGGTGCAAACTGATCCATCGGCAGTTATAAGACGGACAAGACGACCTTGACGATGTCATCCGCTATCTTTTTTTCGATGCCCAGCTTTATCTGGGTCGTCAGCCCCCAGAGATTGTTGACGAGATAACGGGCAATAGCGCGGGGCGGAGTGGCGCTTTTGATCTTGCCCATTTGCTGCCCGCGGCGGACCGCACGATAATAGGCGTCTTCCAGCGCCTGCCGGTTCTCCTCCACGATCTCAGCCACTTCGGCGTCATGCGGGGCGACCTCATTGAGGGTATTGACCATCAGGCAGCCTTTACCCTGCCGATAGCGCTGGGCAAAGTCCCAATAGCCCATAAAGAGCCTGCGGATCGCGGCTGCGGGGTCGGGCGCGTCATCCAGGTAACGGATGCCAGCGACGGTTTCGGTCTCGCGGTAGTGACGCAGACATTTGATAAAGAGGCTATGTTTATCACCGTAGGTATCATATAGACTAGAGCGGCTTAATCCTGTTCCATCGAGAATGGTCTGGGGAGGCGTAGCATTGTAACCTTGTTGCCAGAAAAGATCCGTAGCCTTGTCGAGTATTTCCACCTGGTCAAAGGACTTGGTGCGCGGCATCGCGAATTAGATTTGATTGGTACAAAATTAAGGGTTTCTATCAAAAGTAGGTATCGGCGATCTTTGCGATCAACTCTTCGGTAAGCGGCTTTTCGCAATACTCGACGACATGACTATAGCTCAGCGCTTTTTCCTTGTCTTCTTTGCGTACGGAGCTGGATAGCATGACCACCCGTACATTTTTGCATCTCCCGGATCGTTCCATCCGTTCCAGGAATCCGAAGCCATCCATCCGGGGCATCCGGATATCGAGGAAAATCAGGTCGGGACATTTTTGCTGGTCGAGGAGCTGACAGGCAGCCAGACCATCTTCCGCCACGAGGATCTCTTTGGCGGCGTTCATGAATTTCAGGATCTCCTGAGAAAGGAAGTTCATGCTGCGATCGTCATCGACCAGCAGCACCTTGTTCAGCGGTGTCATCGTTCAGATAAATTTTAAAAGCCGTACCCTGACCTACTTTACTTCTGATCAGGATACGCCCGTTATAAGACCGCACGATGGAATGGATCATGTGCAAACCTATACCCATGCCTTCGGTATGGGTGTGAAAGCGCTGGAAAAGACCGTACAGCTTTTCGCGATAGAGGTCAAGGTCGATGCCCAGCCCGCGATCGCGGAATTCGAGCACGACGGAATTGCCTTCCATGAATGTGCGGACCCTGATGTCAGGGGGTTTGTTCTCCTTGCGGTATTTTATTGCGTTCGTAAGCAGGTTTTGCAGGATGCTTTTGAGATGCATGGGTGGATAGCAGATCGTCCGGCAGGCGGAGAAGTCGGCGTCGATCCTGGCGCCGGAGGCTTCTATCTGTTGCCGGATGCCGATGATGGTATCTTCCCAGACATCAGAGAAGGCGATATCCTGCCGTTCTGTTTTCAGGGTCTTGCGAAAGGCGATGATCTGATTAAGGGCGAGGATGGTCTTGCGCATCTGTGCGGTGGAGCTCTTCGCCATCTCGAACAGGTTCGAGAATTCGGGCTTGACGGCTTTTTGCTTTTCCATGATATTCATCAGCCCTTCCAGGCTAAGGATCGGCGATTTCATATCGTGGGAGCTCAGCCAGGCGAACTCTTCCAGCTCTTTGTTGCTGGCAGCGAGCTCTTCGGCCTGGATCTTCAGATCCTGCTCGGCCCGGACGCGTTTTGTGATATCTTCTATGGTAAGAAGGAAGCCATTGAGGATGACGCGGCCGCGGATGTTAAGCACGCGATTGCCGGAGGCGATATATTCGAGGTCAAAGGGTTTACGGCCCGTATCGAGGCACTTGCCGATGGCATCGCTAAACGCCGGAAGATGGGCGATCAACGGCAGGATGGGCTGGTCCACGAGATCATCCAGCTTATCGTCGAATTGCAGATACTCACGCGCCAGGGTATTGGCAATGGTCACCGCGCCTTCCAGATCTATCGCCAACAGCCCATACGGAGCGCTCCCGATGAGCGACATCAGGTAGTCTTTTACTTCTGTGCGGGATGTATTGGACCGGTTATAGCGCATCAACAATGGGTTTTAACGATGAGTACGGTAGCGTCGCCAAATTCTCTTCTGTACCGGGTGATGATATGAGCGGCCATTTCCTGTATACTGCCGTCCGTCGGGACATCGGCGCCGGTGAAATGGTCTTTGATCCCATCCGTACACAGGGCGAAGAGCATTCCTTTTTTACTGGCGGTTTTTTTTACGATGCGTACCACCGGCATCCGGAACTGGCCGACGATACCCCGCTGGCTGGTCAACTGTTGTCTGCGGCCAGTGAGAAATTTCAGAAAGGTATCCCCGACCGCCGCATATTGAAACGACCCGGGTTTGATCAGCAGCAAGCCAATGGAAGCGCCGTAATGCCGGCCTTTGTCTTTGAAAGCCGTATGGCATTTATTCAGGATGACGTCGAGCGGGGCGTAAAGATTCTCTTCGATAACGGCTTTAGCCAGGGAAGAGGAATGATAGGCGTTCTGCCCTTGTCCCAATCCGTCTATAACGGCCACCAATACTTTGTCTCCGCTGTATTCCTTGATCAGCCAGCCGTCGCCGTTGATGTCATAATGTTCGTCGGGCAGGCTGGCGATGCCATATTGGATCGTGTGCGACGGCAGCGGAAGATATTTCTCCATCCGGATGCGGGTGCCCTTACCGGGCTGGCTGTCAACCTGGAAAAAATCCATGGCCCTGCGAGCGGCGCCCAGGCCGACACCAAGGGAGTTCCTGGATGTCGTAAACCCGTCCGCCATTGCTTTTCGGGTGTCGCCGATGCCTGGCCCGTTGTCTTCCACCAGAATGGACAGGCCCTTGTTGTTACCCGTGAGCCCGATATTGATCCGGCCTTTTCCGGCATAACGGATGGCATTGGTGGAGATCTCCGACACGGCTGTGGCGATGAGTTGGCATTCGAGATGGGCAAAGCCTGTTCTTTCGGCCAGGTGCATGGCCATGCCTGCGGCATCGAAGGCGTCGTTTTCCGTACGCAATGATAAGGTTATGCCGTTCTTCATAAGCTCCCTGCCACTTCGGCCATCTGAAGTTTGGAATGAGCGGCTGTTTTGGGGATCGGCACGAGCATCAGGCCCTGTAGCTCGAATACCAGTTTCAGGGCAGACTTCAAGTCCTTACAAAGCAGGTATTTGGAAAATTCGACACCCACGGTGATCATCGCCTGGGCTACGCGGGAGTTGATGCCACAGAAAATGACATTGCAGCCTACGAGCCGGATGACGTCGCCGGTGCGAATCAGGTGGGCCGCGACGGCGGAATCGATGATGTCGACATTGGAGAGATCGATGACGATGCTTTCATTGTTGGATTGTTCGATGGCCTCGAGTATCTCATCGGTAATGGATTTCATGCGGGCAGAATCGAGTCGCCCGAAAAAACCGGAATACAGACAAGTCTCCGTCAATTTGGAGACGACCATCGGTGATTCGAGTCCGATACGTTTTTCGCTGATAGATACACGCTGAGGCGCTTCCTTTTTTGCCATTAGATATTATTTAAGGTGAGATAATACCTTATTCGTTTTGCGACAGCGGCCTTAACCGGGTTGGGGGATCTTCTTGCAGCTAATATACAGAAATACTTATAAAATTCCACAGGTTTCGTTGGCATCTCCCTGTTATGCGAGATGAGGACGGCGCCAGCGGATGAGCCGCCAGACGATGGCAGCGGAGAACAACATGCCCAGAGAAAGCAGGATGGGCCCCAGCTTTTTTGAAGACCAGAAGGCGCCGCTGAGCGCAGCCATATATATAATAAAAGGAAGCAGATAAAGCAGCAGGAGGCCGACCTGGCCGAGAGGGATGCGGAAGGGCCGGCGTATAGCGGGCTCTTTGCGGCGGAGGGCCAGCAAGGAGATAAACTCCAGCGAAAGGCCGGCGCCATAGAGGATGATGTCCATGACGATGAGGTCGGAGAAGGTGAAGAGGATGAGGATGCTGACGACGAGCGACGAGGTGAGGATCGAGATATACGGTGTCTTGAATCGCGGGTGAAGCGAACAAAGAAAACCTGGCAGCAGCTGGTCGTCCGCCATGACCTGCGGGACGCGGGACACGGAGAGCAGGACGGCTGAATAGAGCCCAAGGGCGCTGGCCATACCTCCCGCAGCTACCAGGATACCCAGCCAGTGACCGCCGATGAGTACGCCGAGGATGGGAAAGCCGCCGCTATCGATATCGATGGCCGCAGCATCGATGCCGGACCGGGTGACGGCGAGGGCTGCCAGCAGATAGATGCCGATGGTAACGAAGAAGGCCATGCAGACGGAGATAAAATAGGAGCGGACGGGCCGGTTGACCTCCCCGGCGTAGGTCGTAGCGTTGTCCCAGCCGATGAAATTCCACATGACGGTATAGAGGCCGAGACCTAACGACGAGAGATCGTTGTGTTTTATAGAAGGTGCTGGTATGGGCGCACCATGATGGAGAAAGGCCATGCTAAACAGGAAACAAAAGGGAATGAGGATCAGGATGCTGAGAACGGTGGATACCCGGCCGACGGGAAGGACGCCGAGAATATTCAACAAGGCCGAGGACCAGATGATGGCGAGACAGACCGGAACTTTATAGTGCGCGATGCCGGGGACAAAGAAAGCAGCATAGGTCACGAAGATCACGGGATAGATAGCGAGATCGCAGAAGGTGTAAAGCCATGTCCACCACCCTTCGAAAAATGCCCAGCGCAGGCCGAGGGCGCGTTTGACCCATTGGTAGTAGCCGCCGGTGATGGGCATGAGGCTGTTGAGCTCGAGTACGGTTAGGATGGTGGGGACGTCCCAGAACAGCGGGGTGACGAGCAGCAGGAACAAGGCGCCCTGGTTGCCGACATAGCCAAACAGTGATTCGAGGCCGTAGGGGCCTCCAGAAACGGTAAGGAAGATCACGGCCGCGAGATGCATGACGCGGAGTTTACCGGAAGAGCGTTGGCGCGAGGGCATGGGGTTAAAAATAAAGATAAATATTTATATCGCGGCCGCCCGCGGGACGCGGGCGGCGTTAATGCGATGGCGTGAGGATGGAAGGATCGAAGAGCCGATCATCGAGGGTAGTGTCGGCCTTGCAATTGTGATAGGTCTCTACCTGGATCAGCTTGCCATCGAGATAGAAGCGGCATTTTGTTTCGCTCCAACCGCCCGCAAAGGGTTTATAGTCTTCGAAACGGGCATCGAGCGTCTGCGGACCATCGATCCTGAGCATGCGGACGAGATAGAGATGCTGTTTGTCGATCCACAGCTGGTTAGCGCCATCCCTGCCGATGACGAAGACCGGTCGTCCTTCCCAATGGTCTACTCTCGACGAGCTCAGGTCGTAGCGAAGCGAGTCGAGGATGGTATAGTCCTGCTCCAGGGGATAGAAGAACATGCCGCCGAGGAGGAAGATGAGGCCTTCATTATTATTTATAGTGGCGGAGCTTAGCCTGCCATTGCGGAACCGGTAGCAGGAGTCGCCGCGGAAGATGGCGGCATTGCCACTGTCGGCGTTACCGAAGTCCATCCGAAAGCGGTCCGGCAGGCGGATGAACTCATACCAGGTCTGGGTTTTTCTGAGCGAGTCGTTGCGATACATTTCGGTGGTTTGGTTGAAGGCAAAGCTGCGATACCAGTGGCCGGCGTAACGGGCGTGCATTTGTTTGACGATCTCGCGGCCCGACGGGGCCGCGTCAGGGGTACTCTGGGCGGCGGCTGTCTGGCGGAAGCCGGGCGTGACGGCGGCGCCAACCAGGAGGGCTATGAGGAATATTCTACTCATTTTGGGTAAAGCAGTTGTTTGTTCTAAGGTAGCGATTTTCCGGCACGCCCTAAGCAGGGAAACAGTATGTCTTCGTCGAAAACATATCCTTTTTATATACGGAGTACGATCATCCTTTTCGGGCTGACGCTTTGCAGCTATGCGCTGAGCAATCTGCGGGACATCCTGGTTCCCTTTTCCTTTGCGCTGCTGGTGGCCATCCTGCTAAATCCGCTGGTGAACCGGCTGGAGGTTGCGAAGGTACCCAAGGTGCCGGTGATCGTGGTGGCGTTGCTGATAGCCATCGTGGTGATCGCGGCGGTGTGGTATTTTCTGACTACGCAGATGATACATTTCTCGTCCCAGCTGCCGCAGCTGGAAGTGAAAACGGATACGCTGGTGTCGAAACTACAGCATGATCTGGCCAGGAGGATACCCATGGACAAACAGAACCGGTATATCGCGGAGGCCAAGGCGGGTATCAAGCCGCTGATCGGGCGGACGGTGGGATCGGTGGTGGGGACGCTGGCGACGGCATTTTTGTTGCCGGTGTATACGTTCCTGCTTCTCTATTACAAGACGTTGATGCTGAATTTTCTTTATGAGATCTTTGCCGAGGAGAAACAGCCGGAGGTGCAGACGGTGCTGGTCCGGGTGCGGAGCGCTATCCAGAGCTATATGTATGGGTTGCTGATCGAGGGGTTGATCGTGGCGACGCTGAATACGATAGCGCTTTTTGCGCTGGGAGTGCCTTACGCGATCCTGCTGGGCGTGCTGGGGGCCATCCTGAATGTGCTACCGTTCTTCGGCGGTATCCTGGCGGCGCTGTTGCCGATCATGGTGGCAACGATCACGAGTGACGGCTTTCATACGCAGATCGGGGTGGCCATCAGCTATATGGTGATCCAATTTATCGACAATCATTTCCTGATACCGTATATCGTGAGCTCGCGGGTAAAGATCAACGCGTTGATCTCGGTGGTGGCGGTGTTGCTGGGTGCGGCTTTGTGGGGGTTGTCGGGGATGTTTTTATCGATCCCTTTCATTGGGATACTTAAGATCATCTTTGACCGGATACCGGAGATGCAGCCGTGGGGGCGGTTGCTGGGGAGTGAGGTGGATACGAGGAGGCCACGGAGGCCGCGGCGGCCGCGGCGGCCGAAGGCCGGCGGATGAGGCCCGCGCCGCGGGCCGAGGACGCGTGAGCGCAGCGAACGAGCGGCGGCATCGGGTCAGGCGATGTAATGAGGTATGAAGCGGCTGAGGTTGTCGGTGACGAGGGTGTTGGTTTCGCGGATGCCCATGCCTGCGGGTTGCTGGCCGATGACCCAGCTGCCGACAACGGGGTGCTGACCATCGAATTCGGGCAGGGTGCAGAGCTGTTGATAGATATACCCCTCCGCGCCATATTCGCCGGCGGTCCTCGCCAGCGTCTGGCCGCCGCGGACGAGTTCGATGTTGGCGCCTTCCCGCGAGAGGATCGGCTTTTTGACATAGTCGGTGAGGCGGCCACTCTCGAAATAAGCGGGCAGGAGCCAGGGGCATTGGGGATAGAGCTCCCATAAGACAGGCAGGATGGCCTTGTTGCTGAGCAGCATCTTCCAGGCCGGTTCGATCCAAAACGCTTTATTGCGATCCACGAGGATGTTGGCGCCAAATCTTTCTTTTACCATCCACTCCCAGGGATACAGCTTGAAGATATTTCGAATGGGCTGATCCTCCATATCGACAAAGACCCGATTATCCTGGTCCCAGCCGATGTCATCGATGAAGACGAGCCGGGTATCGAGGCCGGCCTGGATGGCACAGTCGCGCATATATTCGGTGTTCGTCAGGTCTTCCAGCGATGCTTTGACGCACGCGAAATGAAGCTTGCCGGGATACAGATAGGGCTTTAGATATTTCCAATAGCCGATAAGCTTTTCGTGGATGCTGTTGAACTGATCTTTGTTCTTATCGCGATCCTGCAGCCAGAACCACTGAACGATACCCGCCTCATAGAGACTGGTGGGGGTGTCGGCATTGAACTCGAGAAGCTTAAGGTTGCCGTCTTTGTAGCAAAAATCGAAACGGCCGTAGATGGCGGGGTGATCTTCCGTCCAGGTTCTTTGTATATACGGGATAAAGGTTTCGGGGATGGCGAACCGGCTATACAAATTATTATCCATGACATGCTGTACGGCGCCGAGACAAAGATCCCAGAGCTCGGCGGTAGCCCGCTCGATGTACAGGATCTCGTCCATGCTGAATTCGTAGCAGGCGCTTTCATCCCAATAGGGAACGTTGGTGGTGTGGAAGCCAAAGCCCAATTTCTCGACGGCAGACTGCCATTGATTACGAGGTTTTATACTAAAACGTTGCATAGCTTTTTGTTTAAGAAGATGCAGAAAATCCCTCCCCAAAGCCGCCGCGGACGATGCCGCCTTTGACGCCATCCGTGCCGATATTGGCCCGTTGGCTGATGGCATCGGAGTAATAACCGACGCGGTGGTATCTGCCGGAATAATAGGCGCCATACGGGCGGAAGGCATAATACCAGACAGCGGGCGTCCCGTAGGGATAATAGACGCGGTTATAGGGGGCCGTGGTATCGCTGCGCATGTAGACCCGGTTGGCATTCGTCCATTCCTTATTCGGATGATGGCAGGAGGCCAGGGCGGCGGTGATCAGCACGAGATGGATATGTCCGGTCTTTTTCATTTCACGGTAATGAAGAATTGATAATCACGTTTTACGCGGATGGGCCGCGTATCGCCATTTCCATTTCCGGCATCGGTGGCCATCGAATCGAGTGCGGGGACGGTGTCCCGGTGGGTGATGGTAGCATAAGCGGTGTCGCGGACCCAGACCTTGTAGGAGGTTATGATCACATCGTGCGCGCTATCGGCATGGATGACGGACAGCGCCGTTTCAAGCGAGCCGTTGCGGTCGATGGTTTGGGTTTTGTCGTCCTCGGCATGATCTTTAGTGGTCGAGACCGAGATGAGAATGCCGATGGCTATTGCGAATAGCGCTACGATAAAGATGATCAATCTCGGATTTCTTGGTGGCATGGTTTTCTGGTTAATGCGGCGTAAAATTAGCCGGTAGCGGCATATCATGGAAATAGAATAGGGAATACCGGATAGGGGCACGGGGGAATGGAAAAAGACAGGTGATAAGTGGTAAACCGGCCACATTTTGTTATCTTGAAGCATGTTTAAAACCTATCTATCTGTGGCTCTGCGTGTTCTACGACGCAATAAGGCATTTTCGATGCTGAATGTTCTCGGCCTATCCATCGGCGTGGCAGCCAGCATCCTGATCTTCCTTGTGATCCGCTGGGAGACGGGGTACGATAGCTATCACCGGAATAAGGACCGCATCTACCGGGTGGTGACTTCGGTGTTAAGCAGAACCAATGGAGAGGTCGTGTCGGAGCATGCTTATGCACCGCTGGGTCTCGGGGACGTAATCCGCAATGAGGTTACAGGGGTCGAAAAAGTGTCGGCGTTCTTCCGGTATTCGCCATGGCAGGCGCATATCGGCGCCAAGGGCGCGCCGGATGGCAAGGTGTTTTTGCAGAACAATATCTGTTCGGCGGAGCCGGAGCTGTTCGGCATGATCGACGTCCACTGGCTCGATGGCAATGCCAGCGGGCTGACGGATGCGCAGAGGATCGTGGTCTCGGCCAGCGTCGCCGAGAGATGGTTCGGGGACTGGCATCATGCTGTCGGCAGGACCGTCGAGATGGGTTCGAGCCGGGCACGCTTTGTCATCTCGGGCGTCTTCCGTGATCTGCCGGACAATACGGAACTTCCGCTGGAGATCGTGTTGTCGTATCAATATACGCGCGACGGTGTCCCCGACGCTTTTACTATGCCCGACCGCTGGCATTATCCGGCGAAACATTCAGAGCTTTTTGTCATGCTCGACAAGAACAGGGACCGGGCGCAAGTCGAAGCGCAACTAGAGGGTATCGTAAGCAAATATTATAACGAGCAGCAGGCTTCCTATAGGACCCGCAGCCGGCTGTATCTCGAGCCGGTGCCGGCCATGCACCTGGACGAGCAGTTCGACAGTTATAAAGGGGATGCGTTGTCACGTAAAGTACTTTGGTCGCTGGGTGCGATCGGGGTGCTGTTGCTGGTGGTGGCGTGTATCAACTTCATCAATCTGTCTACGGCACAGAGCGTGAAGCGAAGCAAAGAGGTCGGGGTAAGAAAAGTGCTGGGCAGCGGCCGGTGGCAGCTGTTGCGCCAGTTTATGGTCGAAACGGCGATGATCACCCTGGTCGCCGTTATAGTGGGCGCGTTGATCGCCCAGCTCGCCTTGCCATGGTTGAGGGAGGTGATGGGCAAACCGGTGACAGCCGACTGGTTCCACTCTCCTGCCCTGCTGCTATTCCTGCCCGGCGTCGCGGTGCTGGTGATTGCGCTGGCAGGTTTTTATCCCGCGGTGGTGCTTTCCGGGTTCAACGTGATAGAGGCGATCAAGAACCGCATCTCGGCAAGGACGATCGGCGGCTTATCGATGCGGCGCGGGCTGGTCGTCGTGCAATTCGCCATTGCGCAGCTACTCATGGTCGGTACCATCGTGGTCGTGCGGCAGATGCGATTTTTCCGGACACAACCGATGGGTTTCGATCAAACGGCGGTGGCGTTGCTGACATTGCCGGGGAATGTCGCTTACCTTCCCCAGCAGCCTTCCCTGAAGCGGAGCATGCTGGATATCCCGGGAGTAGAAGCGGCCAGCCTCACGAATGAGGGGCCCGCCGGTGGAATCTATTGGCATGAGCAGTCCTTCTTCTTCGACCGCAGTCCCGTGGCGCAGGATTGGAGGGCGGAGGTGCAGATAGCCGACCCGGATTTTGTTCCCGCGATGCGTATCCCACTGATCGCAGGAGCGTTGCCGGATAGCAATCAGCATGAGGTATTGGTGAACGAGACCCTGGTCAAGCGGCTGGGGTTGCATGCGCCGCAAGACATTGTCGGCAAGACGATCGCCTTGAAAGAAGACACTGACTATTTCCGGGTCACCGGAGTAGTGCAGGATTATCACCGCGAGTCGTTAAGAGCGAAGATCATCCCGGTGGTCATCAAACCGGAAGGCGGCGGGTACAACTATCTGACGTTGCGGATCCGCCCGGATCGATTGCAGTCGACAATGGCACAGGTACAAAAGGTATTTACGCAGTACTGCCCGGACATATTGTTCGATTGCCAGTGGCTGGACGAGCGGATCGCACATTTTTATGAACGCGAGGCGACGACGGCAAAGCTGGCGCGGGTCTTTGCCGGATTGGCGATCCTGATCTCCTGTATGGGATTATACGGACTGGTGGCGTTCCTGGCGGTTCAGAAGATGAAGGAGATCGGGATACGGAAGGTACTCGGGGCATCGGTAGGGAATATCGTATTGCTGTTCTCGCGCGAGTTCACGATCCTTACGGGCGTCGCCTTCCTGGTTTCGGCGCCTATCGGCTATTTGGTGATGCACCGGTGGCTGGATAGTTTTTATTATCATATCGAGCTGGGCTGGTGGATCTTTGTGATGGCGCTGGCGTTGTCGCTGGTGATCGCGTGGGCCACGGTCGGATACAAGGCGCTGCGGGCGGCAACCGTGAATCCGGTGAAGAGTCTGAAAGCGGAGTGAAACATTATAGCCCGCGCTCGAAATGGAGCTCGGGTATCTCGACGTCGGTGACGCCTTTTTTGAGGAGGCGGGCTTTGAAGGCCTGCTGTACCTCATATTCGCCATGAACGATGAACAGGGCCTTTACCTGTTTGGGATCCTGG
>DASZOW010000722.1:0-3810 GCA_035550615.1 Puia sp. | reverse complement strand
TGCGCGTTCGAGCAGGCGGCTATGGAGATAGAAGACGTCGCCCGGATAGGCTTCGCGTCCCGGCGGGCGGCGCAGCAGCAGGGAGACCTCGCGGTAAGCTACGGCCTGTTTGGAAAGGTCGTCATAGATGATCAGCGCGGGACGACCGGAATCGCGGAAGAACTCCCCGATGGCGGCCCCGGCAAAGGGCGCATAGAACTGCAGCGGAGCGGGATCCGAAGCGGAGGCGGCGACGATGACCGTATACTCCATGGCGCCATTGTCTGCCAGGGTCTTCATCACACCGGCAACGGTAGAAGCCTTCTGACCGATGGCGACATAGATACAAAATACCGGTTTGCCGGCCTTGAAGAATTCCTTCTGGTTGATGATCGTATCGATAGCGATAGCGGTCTTACCGGTCTGGCGGTCGCCGATGATCAGCTCGCGCTGACCACGACCGATAGGGATCATGGCGTCGATGGCCTTGATACCCGTCTGCAGCGGTTCTTTTACCGGTTCACGGAAGATAACGCCGGGGGCCTTACGCTCCAGGGGCATCTCATATTTCTCACCGCTGATGGGCCCTTTCCCATCGATGGGCTCACCGAGGGTATTGACCACGCGGCCAAGCATGCCTTCGCCGACATTGATGGAAGCGATCTTTCCGGTACGACGGACCGTAGCTCCCTCCTTGATGTCACCGCTCTCGCCCATCAATACCACACCCACATTATCCTCTTCCAGGTTGAGCGCGATGGCTCTGACGCCATTTTCGAATTCCACGAGTTCGCCGGCGCTGACATTGCTGAGGCCGTATACACGGGCGATCCCGTCCCCTACCTGCAGCACGGTGCCCACCTCTTCCAGCTCCGCGGAAACATTTGAATTGCTCAATTGCTGGCGCAATATCGCTGAAATTTCATCCGGTTTGATCTCTGGCATAATCTATTCAGTTTGAAGTTTGTAGCCGCTTCGACGGCTTTTTAAGTCGTTGTTTTTTACCTGATCTTGTAAATAAAATCGTTGTTCTGGAATTGTTTCCTGATGTTGTTCAGCTCGTGTGCGACGCTGCTGTCGACCATCCGGTCGCCGATCTCGAGAATGAAGCCGCCGATGAGCTCTTCGCGCACGGCCGTGTCCAGCTCGATCTGCTGCCCATTGCGACCATAACGCATCTTTTCCAGGATGGTTCGTTTGACGTCCTCATCTACGGATACAGCCGTTGTGAGCTTAACGACCTGGATCCCCTTGTATTCCTTGTACTGGGCAATAAAAGCGTTCGCGATCTCGGGGAGATGCGATTCGCGTTCTTTGTTCAGCAATAATTTGATGAATGCAGCCGCAAGCGGAGATATCCGGCCATTGAGGATAGCGTCCAGGATCTTTCCTTTTTTGTCCGGTTTGATGATCGGGCTGCGCAGGAGATTGACGAATTCCTTGCTGCTGCGACAGGTTGCCTGGAGCAAAAGCATGTCGTTGTATACGTCTTCCAGCTGACCTTTCTCGATGGAAAGGCCCAGGATGGATTTGGCATAACGCGCTGCTAAACGGGGATTGGGCATCATGGGTTAATTCAGTTTCACTTCGTTCGACAATTGGCGGATATAGTTCTCCTGTTGGGCTTTGTCGGCGAGCTCGCGACGTAAGATCTTTTCGGCTATTTCCACTACCAGGGTACCCACTTCGTTCTTGACTTCGGTGAGCGCCGCCATCTTCTGCGATTCGATTGCGGCCCGGGCATCGGCAATGATCCTGTTTGCCTCTTCTTTAGCCTGTCCTTTTGCTTCGTTTATCATCTTGTCCCTGGTCTCGCGCGCTTCTTTCAGGAGCTGGGCTCTTTCTTCACGAGCTTTGGCCAGGAGCGCTTCGTTCTCGTTCTTCATCTGGGCCATCTCGGCTTTGATCTTCTCGGCGGAGGCCAGAGAATCGGAGATACCTTTCTCCCGCTCGTTGAGGGATTTAAGTATCGGCTTCCAGGCCGTCTTCTTAAGAATTAAATACAAGATGACGAATGCCAGGAGATTCCAGAGAAATAAGCCTAAGTCAGGCGTTAATAGATCCATATATGAATAATTTATAGAGTCAGTGTGCGTTCTCAACCTGCCTTCGGCCGGTGACCTAAGGCTAAAATACTGCACCCTCGGCCCTGTGCGTCGGATGCAGTACCATTTTTACGTGCGTACCTGCCGCTTATTTGAATACAGCCAGCAGACCTGCCACAGCAGCCAGAAGGGCAACACCTTCTACGAGCGCCGCAGTCAGGATCATGTTCGCACGAATGTCGTTAGAAGCTTCCGGCTGGCGGGCAATGGCTTCTACGGCTCCTTTACCGATCAGACCGATACCGATACCGGCACCGACTGCGGCGAAGCCTGCACCAATGGCGCCAAGTCCGGGCTGCGCATCCAACAAAGTGATCATCAACGTCATGTTCTTGGGTTTTATAATGAAAAAAAAATTTAAACGATCAGCGCATCTTCATGTCCTTGCGCATGGCCATGGCTCCCTTCGGAAGCAAGCCCGATGAACACGGCGGTAAGCGCGGCGAATATGTATGCCTGTATGAATGCGACCAGTATTTCGATGAGATAAATAAACACGGCAAGCGCGATAAAGAACGGGGACGTTCCCCAGCCCAATGCGGTATTCATCGCACCGAAAATAAAGATCAGGATGATGAAGCTCAGGATGATGACGTGCCCGGAGATCATATTGGCAAAAAGACGAATGATCAGCGCAAAGGGTTTTGTGAAGATGCCCAGGATCTCCACCGGGATCATGATCGGCTTGACGCCAAGCGGAACCGGCGGGTTAGCGATATGCAGCCAGTAATGCTTATTGGTGCTGAACATGATGACGACAAATGCGACGATGCCCAGCATCCCCGTAAACGCGATATTCCCCGCCACATTGGCCGTTCCCGGAACCAGCGAGATCAGGCTGTTTATCAGGATAAAGAAGAAGATCGACAACAGTAACGGCATGTATTTCTCGTAGTCATCCCCCAGGTAAGTCTTGCCGACATCATCCCTGATAAAAGTGATCACCGGCTCCAGAGCATTCTGAAACCCTGTAGGGGCAGTTCTTATTCCCTGGCCCTTGGCATATTTGCCGGCAACACTGGTCATGATCCACACCAGCAGCAACACCGAGATCAGCACCTGGACAGCGTTGCGACCCAGCGAGAGATCGTATACCTTGACGCTGGCGTAAGACTCCGGTCTTCCGTCGGCATCCACTGCATAGATCTTACCGTTCTTGAAAGTATTCGGATCGAGCTTGTTCTCCTTGATATAGTCTTCCTCCAGCAGCCGGTAGCCGTCATACGTCTGTTCGCCGTGTTCGAAACGGGAAGCCATAAATACCGACCAGCCCTTGTCTTTAGAATACAGGATCACCGGCAGGGGGATGGAAACGGGCTTTTTGTTGAGCGTGAAAAAATGGAATTCGTGGGCATCGGAGATATGCTCCAGGATCTGGCTGGAAGGGTTCCAATCCCCGGCATAAGACACATTAGAAAAAAGTATACTAACTAGGCTGAAACCCGCGACCAATAACGATTTGAAGCTCCTGGATACCATACCTTCCCAAAAATTTCCTGCAAAGATAGGGGCGGATGGTCAGAATATGAAATGAACATTAAAAAAAGGTTAGACACTCCGGGCAGATCGATGCCCTATCCCGAACCTGGGTAAAGCCGGTTTGCGGGCCACTGGTTGTCAAGGCTTTAAGGTTAGGTGATCGAGGAGGCGGTTACGATACTTTCCGCTTGGCAGCGATGGCTGCGGCGGCATCTTTGCTAAACTGCATCTCATGCAATCTCGCGTA
>DASZOW010000721.1:0-5378 GCA_035550615.1 Puia sp. | reverse complement strand
AGATGCAGCGGAAGCTGAATATATCTATCAAGAACAGGGAGGGTTTTAGACCCTTTGCGCCGGTTGTCAGGGCGGAGGAGGCGCAGCGTTACCTGGAACAGCCGGTGTATTCGCCGTATATGCTGTTGACGAGGCGACTTGTTCCCGAAGCTTACGAGTCGCTACCAGAGGGGTATACCCAATTACCGATGAAGGAGAAACTAGCGGTGATCCGGAGCCGGTTCCCGGCCATTACCCATGTAGACGGTTCCGCGCGGGTCCAGACGGTGCGCCGGGACGTCAATGAGCGTTTATGGCAACTGTTGGCGGCTTTTGAGCGGCTGACGGGCGAAGCGATGCTGATCAATACCAGTTTCAATGTCCGCGACGAGCCGATCGTTTGCACTCCGGCGGAAGCATATACCTGTTTTTGCCGTACTCAAATGGATGTGCTGGTAATGAATAATATCGTTATTTTTAAGGGATGGAATTCCTGAAAGATCTTTGGTTGTTCCTGCGGGAACGGAAGAAATGGTGGCTGATGCCGCTGTTGATCATGATCATCGTGATCATGGTGTTTATCGTGCTGGGAAGTTCGTCCGCACTGGCACCGTTTATTTACTCGCTTTTTTGATTTAGCCATGTCCAAAAATTATCGATCCAAGGAGACCGTGTTGGTGATAACGGTGGGCTTCCTGGTGGCTTATACGGTTTTTAAGAAAGCGTGGTTGTTCGATGTCGCGTTGGTTTTCGGATTGATCGGGGTATTCTCGTTGTATCTGAGCAGTAAGATCGATGTGGTGTGGGGTTGGCTATCGCGGATCCTGGGAAACGTGAGTAATACCATTTTGTTAGGGATTGTGTTCTTCGTGGTGCTCACGCCCGTGGCCCTGATGCGGCGGCTGGCGAAGAAGGGGGGGCTGAAGCGTTTTCCGCCGGGCGCGGCAAGCAATTTTGTAAGCCGGGATCACCTGTTTGAGAAGAAGGACCTGGAGAATACGTGGTAACCAGCCGGCGGCGGGCGAGCCAGCGGTCGCGCAGGCGTAGAAAGGGTTTTTCGATGGCGAGGTGGAGGACCCAGGCGCCGAGGAGGGCTACGGCGGTACTGATCCAGAATGAGGTGTAGCTGTCGTTATCGATGCCGCGGGCGTTTAGGAATTCGTGGGTAAGATGGATAAGCTGTTTATGGGTGAGGTAGATAGCATAGGAGAGGGTGGCGATGAGGCGGGTGAGTTTCGAGGAATATCGATAGAGGATGCCCGAGGGGCTAAGGGCAGCGAGGACGAGCCCGCCGTAGGCGATGGCGATAGCGGGATAGCCGAAGATGGCGCCTTGCATTTCGTATTGGTGGTTATCGTGGGCGATGAACCAGGCGCCGGCGACCAGCGCGAGGGCGATGAGCAGGAGGCGGTTGCCATGGCGGGTGAGGCGTTGCCAGCTATTCGGTTTGAAATAATAAAGAGCGGCCAGGGTTACGCCGATGAGGAGACCGTCGAGACGGGACCAGGTCGGATAATAGATGTACATATAATAGGCCTTGCCGAAACTCGGACGGTGGGGCAGGATATCATACCATATATAACTGCGGATGGCGAATCCAAATAAGAAGAGGGCAGGCAGGATGAAGACTGCTTTTTTGTGAGCGCGGATGGCGCTCAAGCCAATGATCAGCAGGGGAAGGACCAGGTAGAACTGTTCTTCGATGCATAGCGACCAGGCGTGGGAGAAGGCTCCTTGTCTGGACAGGTCGAGGCCGAAGTTCTGGGTGAACGTGAACATGCGCCAGAGCGGGGGCAACTGGCTGCGTTCCTTGAAGGCGGGGATGGCGATGTATAGTGCGAGGACGGCAAAGTATGCGGGGAGGATGCGCAGGGATCGTTTGAAATAGAATTCCTTGTAAGAGACCGGTTGATCACGGGCGACCCGGGCGAAGAGCTGGCCGCCGATGAGATAGCCGCTAAGGACGAAGAAAAGGTCGACGCCTGTCCAGCCCCAGCTGCCAAGGTATTTGTATAATCCGGCCGGATGGCCGAACATATTATAGTGGTATGTGAATACGATAATGATGGCCAGGGCGCGAAGGTGGTCGAGCCCCGCGAAGCGATTAGCGGCTGTGCCAGTTTGCACGGGAAAATGGATATAAGTTTACGAATGGATTACCTGTAAGATAGCAGGAAATCTTTGAGTTCGGTATATCGTGCATCCATTTTTTTACTTTGTTTCTCTTTATCCAGCAAGGCGGAGACGACTTCCGGGCGTGGCAGCTCACGGCTGATGATAGGTTCTACCGAGTTGTAGAATTTTATGGGGTGCGCGGTTTCGAGGAAGATACCTTTTTCGCCGGGGTGCTGGTCGAGGTAACGCTGAAGGGCAAGTGCTCCGACGGCGCCATGGGGATCGGCGAGGTAATGGTATTCTTTGTATAGGCTGCTGATGGCAGCGGTCGTTTCTTCGTCGGTGATGCTATAGCTGCTGAGTACTTTTTTCAGGGTGGGCAGCTGTTGGTGGAAGATCTCCAGAATGCGGACGAAGTTGCTGGGGTTACCGACGTCCATGGCATTGGAGAGGGTAGGTTGGGCCGTTTTGGGTTGGTAGTTTCCGGTCTGCAGGTAGACGGGGACCACATCGTTGGCATTACAGGCCGCGATGAAGTGAGAGACGGGGAGGCCTGACAGCCATGCCATCATTCCGGCGCAAAGATTGCCGAAGTTGCCGCTGGGCACGCTGATGACCGGCGGATCATCCTTGAAGGGCCATTGTTGCAGGGCAAAGAAATAATAGAATTGCTGGGGCAGCCAGCGGGCTACGTTGATGGAGTTGGCCGAGGTGAGGAATAGCTTTTCCTGCAGGGTGTTATCCGCGAAAGCTTCTTTGACCATACGCTGGCAGTCGTCGAAGCTGCCATCGATCTCCAGGGCGGTAATATTCCTGCCATAGGTCGTGAGCTGCAGCTCCTGTACGCTGCTGACCTTGCCGGAGGGATAGAGGATGACGACCTGAACGCCATCCACGCCATAGAAGCCACTGGCGACGGCTCCGCCGGTATCGCCCGAGGTAGCTACCAGAACGGTGACGGGGCGGTCGTTCCCGCGGACGAAATAGCCGAGACAGCGGCTCATGAAGCGGGCGCCTACGTCCTTGAAGGCAAGGGTAGGGCCGTGGAAGAGCTCGAGTGCGGAGATGCGGTTATTGATCTTTGCCAGGGGAAATTCAAAGCGTTGGCCGTCGAAATTGAGCGTTTCCGTGACGATGCGTTCCAGTTCCGGTTCCGGCAGCGTGTCGCCGGTGTAGGGGCGGATCACGCGGAAGGCGATCTCCTCGCGGGAATAACGGTGGAGGTTGCTGATGAAATCATCGGGCAGGACGGGGACTTCTTTCGGAAAGTAGAGTCCTTTGTCGGGGGCCTGACCGCGGATAGTGGCTTCTTTGAAATCGACGTAATTATCGGGGCTATTGAGGCTATAATAGTTCATGAGATGATTTTAACACCATCCTGGTTGATGGTGGTGACGTAAGTATGATGGTCGAGGCCGATGCGGGTATAGACGTCCTTCATGATGAGCTCTACATTTTTGGCGGTGGTTTCGTCTTTGCTGAGCATGAAGACGGATGGGCCGGAGCCCGAGATGCCGCCGCCGAGGGCGCCTGCTTCCTTGCATTTACTTTTGACTTCGTCGAAGCCGGGGATCAGGATACTTCGGACGGGTTCGATGATAACGTCTTCGAGGCTGCGGCCGATGAGGTCGTAGTCCTGTTTGATCAAGCCGGCGACGAGGCCCGCGATATTTCCCCATTGACGAATGGCGTCTTTGAGGAGTACCTGTTTTCTGAGGATCTGTCGCGCATCGGATGTCCGTACTTCTATCTGCGGATGGACGACGGTGACGTGTAGCCGGGGCGCGGGGATGGCGATGATGTCCAGCGGAAAGATGGAGCGGATCAAAGTAATTCCGCCGTAAATGCAGGGAGCGACGTTGTCAGCATGTTTAACGCCGGAAGCCACTTTTTCGCCGAAGAGTGCGAAGCGGACGAGGTCGTCCTTTTTGAATGGGGAGCCGAGAAGGTGATTTGCTCCCACGACGGCGCCTGCCGCGCTGGCCGCGCTGCTGCCGATGCCGCTGCCCGGTTTGATCTGTTTGCTGATGATGACTTCGAAGCCGATGGGCCGGTCGATCTCTTCCAGCATAGCGATCAGGGGGGCGCCGGCGGTGTTAAGGGCGGGGTCCTTCGGTAGGGGAAAGCCGTCCTTGCTTGTGATGATCACACCGGGTTCGTCGAGGAGGCGTATCTCCATAATATCGTTGGGGTAATCCAGGGCGAGGCCGAGGATGTCGAAGCCACAGACGAGATTAGCGACTGTGCCCGGAGCGTGTATCGTGACTTGTTGCATTGGTTCGTTAGTTGATAGTTCGTAGAACATCGGCGAAGACACCCGATGCGGTGACTTCTGCGCCTGCGCCCGCGCCTTTGACGACCAGCGGTTGTTCCGAATAGCGGTCGGTGTAGAACAGCACCACGTTGTCTTTACCATAGAGATGATAGAGGTCCTGTTCCGGGCCGATATGCTGAAGGCCTACGGAAGCTTTGCCGTTGTCGAAGCGGGCTACGAATTTCAGCTTTTTTCCTTCTGCCGCCGCGGCTTTATAGAGACTTTTGAAGTGTTTTTCCTCTTTGCCCATGGCGGCATAGAAGTCGGCGACGCTTCCCTGCATACAGGATTCGGGCATAAAGGAGCGGTTGTCGATGTCTTCCATCTCCGTTCTTTCCCCTGATTCGCGCGCCAGGATCATGATCTTGCGCATGACGTCGGTGCCGCTGAGGTCGAGGCGGGGATCGGGTTCCGTGTAGCCTTCTTCCTGGGCCTGGCGAACGACTTCGGAGAATGGCTTTTCACCATTATAGTTATTGAATACAAAGTTGAGGGTGCCGCTGAGTACCGCTTCTATGCGGCGGACCTTGTCGCCGCTGCGGGTGAGGTCGTTGAGGGTGCCGATCACCGGCAATCCGGCGCCGACGTTGGTCTCGAACAGGAAGCGGGCGTTGTATTCGCGGGCCAGGTCTTTAAGGAGGCGGTAGTTGCCATAGACCGAGGAGCAGGCAATCTTGTTACATGCTACGACCGAGATGCTTTTTTGGAGGAGCGAGGCATAGCGCGAGGCTACCTCCGCGTTAGCGGTGACGTCGGCGAAGACAGAGTTGCGAAGATTTCGCGCCGTGATCCCTGCGATCCATGCGTCGAGGTTCATGGGTTGGCCTTTTTCGAGCGTCTGTTGCCAATGGCGGAGGTCGATGCCTTCGTTGTGGAAGACCATTTTCCGGCTGTTGGCGAGGCCGACAACCCTGAGCTGTATGCGCAGGTGTTCGAGCAGATAGGCTTGTTGCTGGAGAAGCTGGTCGAG
>DASZOW010000720.1:0-3769 GCA_035550615.1 Puia sp. | reverse complement strand
AGCTGCTCGATGAGGAAGACCGCCCGGTAGCTTCCGGCAAACCCGGTGAAGTGACGATCACTACCCTGGGTATCGAAGGCATGCCGCTCATCCGGTATAAGACCGGTGATATCTGTACCTGGTCCGATGAACCTTGTTCCTGTGGAAGAACTTCGTTGCGGTTGTCGCCGATCATCGGCCGACGGCAGCAGATGATCAAGTTCAAAGGGACTACGCTCTACCCGCCCGCCCTCTTCGATCTCCTCAGCGAGATGGACGAGGTGCTGGATTTTGCAGTCGAGGTCTATTCCAATGAAGTAGGGCTCGACGAGATCCTGCTGCATATCGTCCCTGCCGACAGCGGTGAGGAGACCGACCACCGCATCCGGGCTTATCTTCAGGCAAGACTGCGGGTAAGTCCACACGTGGACTACCTCACCCAGGAACAGATGCAGAAGCTGCAATTTCCTGAGAGCACCAGAAAAGCGATCAAATTCGTCGACAGAAGAAAATGATTACAAATAAACATTTGCGTATGACACGTGTAGGACAGCAAGCGCTTTCGCTGGAGGATTTTGCTAACCTGCTATTTCGCCGGGCAGAGCTGACGTTGGACGAAGCTGCCCTGGAAAAGGTTAAGGCCAGTTTTGATTTTCTATCCACTTTCTCGGCTGATAAGCTGATCTATGGCATCAACACCGGTTTCGGTCCCATGGCGCAGTATAAGGTCGAAAAAGAGAACATGCTGCAGCTTCAATATAATCTCATCCGAAGTCATAGCTCGGGCAGCGGCAACCTGCTCCCGCCGCTGCTGGGCAAGGCAGCCATGATCACCCGGCTCAACAGCCTGATGCAGGCCTACTCCGGCGTACATCCCGAGCTCTGCGAGCTGTTGAAAGAGCTGATCCGGCGGGATATCATCCCATGTATCTATGAACATGGCGGCGTCGGCGCCAGCGGCGACCTCGTCCAGCTGGCTCATCTAGGTCTGACGCTGATCGGGGAAGGGGAGGTGTTCTTCGATGGCGCCGTCCGGCCGACAAAGGAGGTCTTTGCCAGCCAGGGTCTGAAACCCCTGAGCATCCATATCCGCGAAGGTCTGGCCATCATTAACGGGACAAGCGTCATGACGGGCATCGGTCTGGTGAACATCCTGCGGGCCAAACGGCTGGTACAATGGTCGGCGATCCTCTCCGCCATGACCAACGAGGTCGTCGAAGCTTACGACGATCACTATTCGCACGAGCTGAACCATGTCAAGCTGCATCGCGGCCAGCAACGCGTAGCCGCTATGATCCGCGAACTGTTATCGGAAAGCCGGATGATCCGGAGCCGGATCGAGCATCTGTATCACCCGGGCAGCCTGGAACAGGAGGTCTTTGAAGACAAGGTCCAGGAATATTATTCGCTCCGCTGTGTCACCCAGATCCTGGGGCCTGTATATGATACGGTGGTACAGGCGGAAAAGGTCCTGGTCGACGAGCTCAACTCGGTCAGCGATAACCCTGTGGTGGATCACGTCAACGACAATATCTTCCACGGTGGGAATTTCCATGGCGACTATATCTCGCTGGAAATGGACAAACTCAAGATCGCGATCACGCGTCTGTCCATGCTATCGGAAAGACAGCTTAACTATCTGTTCAACGACAAATTGAATCAGAAATTTCCTCCATTCTTAAATCTTGGCGTGCTGGGCTTCAATTTCGGGATGCAGGGAATTCAGTTCACGGCTACCTCTACCGTCGCCGAAAACCAAACGCTCTCGTTCCCGATGTATGTCCATAGTATTCCCAACAATAATGACAACCAGGACATCGTCAGCATGGGCAGCAATGCGGCGCTGCTCACAAGGAAGGTGATCGATAACGCCTTCGAAGTCCTCGGCATTCAGACCATGGCGATCGCCCAGGCCGTCGACTACCTGGACTGCCGGCAGCGGCTGGCGCCGTTGACGCGTTCGGTATATGAAAGCATAAGAAAAATAATCCCGAAATTTGTCGAGGATCTTCCCAGGTACAAGGACATGGAAAAGCTCAGGAACATGCTGGATCATTCCGATCCGGTGATCGCATTCTAAACCCATCCTCCAGGCTCCTAAAAGCGGCCGGGGAAGCATAACCTTTATACACTCGGCGGAAATACTCTCGGTAAATGGCGGATTATATTCCTGATATCAAAGAGCTTTTACCACAGCAGGCGCCCTTCGTCATGGTCGATGAGCTTTTGTATGCCGACGATTCCATGGCAAGGACGCGTTTTCGGGTTCGTGTCGGAAATCCTCTGGTAGACCGGGGCCGGTTTACGGAAGGCGGCTTACTCGAAAATATTGCCCAGACCGTCGCTGCCGGCGCCGGTTTTGTGGCGTTACGGGGAGGCAGGGCCGTTGTCCCGGGACTTATTGTGGCTGTCACTCGCTTTACAATTGCTGCTCTGCCAGCCCTCGACGATGAGCTGTTCACCGACACCGAGGTCAGGACCCGGATACCGGATATTATTGTAATTTCAGGCAAGATCACCTGCCGCGAGACGGTGATCGCCACTTGCGAAATGAAAATCCTGACCAGTGTATGAACCAGCAGAAAGACGTCTTCATAGCCGCGGATAATATCGTTTCACCCATCGGCATGACCACGGCCGAAAATTTCGCGCAGCTGAGGATGGGTGTCACCGGCGTACGCCGTCATGAGCGACCGGAGATGTCGGATCAGCCGTTCTATGCATCGCTATTTGACGCCTATCCCGGCGGCCCCGGCACTATCTTCGAGAACCTGCTGGCATCCTCGATCGCCGACACCCTCAGCCGGACTCCATCCATCTCCGTCAAGGACGACCGCACCATCCTGATCCTCTGCTCGACCAAAGGAAATATCTATCTGCTGGACACAGACCCACAGACCGCACCTGAACGCATCTCGCTGCCCGGCTCCGCCGAGGTGCTGGCGCGTCATTTTGGACTCGTTCACCCACCGATGGTAGTGTCGAATGCCTGTATCTCCGGTCTGCTGGGCATGATCACCGGTATGCGGCTGCTGCGTTCGGGGCTTTTTGAAAACGTCATCGTCACCGGCGCCGACGTCATCACAAAATTTATCTTATCCGGGTTTGGGTCGTTCCAGGCGCTCAGTGCAGGACACTGCCGGCCATTTGATCGCGACCGCGACGGCATCAACCTGGGCGAAGCAGCGGGGACAGTGATCCTCACCACGAATCGTGAATACCGGCATGGACTTCGGCTTCGCGGCGGCGCGGTGAGCAATGACGCCAATCATATTTCCGGCCCCAGTCGCACCGGCCGAGAGCTCGGCGACGCCATTGAAAAAGCCCTGAAGGATGCCGGCTGCGTCGCCGGTGATATCGGCTTTATCTCGGCGCATGGTACCGCTACGGCATACAACGACGAGATGGAAGCCAGGGCGATCTCCCTGGCAGGCCTGGAGCATGTTCCTGTCAACAGCCTCAAAGGTTACTATGGTCATACGCTGGGTGCGGCGGGATTGATCGAATCGATCGTCACGCTTCAGTCGATGCGGGAGAGTTTGGTATTGCCCAGTAGAGGGTTCGGGCATAATGGTGTCACAACGCCCTTGAACGTTTGCGCCAGCCTCGTAGAAACCCCTTTGACCACCTGTCTAAAAACGGCCTCGGGTTTTGGCGGTTGTAATGCCGCCGTCATCCTGGGCAAATGATAGAAAGCATGGAGTATATTACCGCAAGCTGTGTCATCACTGGGCAGGCCGTCTATAAGAACGGGAAACAGGTGTTTGCGACTGCGGCTCCGATCGCGGCC
>DASZOW010000719.1:0-4136 GCA_035550615.1 Puia sp. | reverse complement strand
ATCCGGGCTGGGGGCCGACCGTCACATCGACGATATTGCCCGTGCTGCCGGAGTCGATAGTCCAGCCGGCGGGGACCGACCAGTCATACGACGCACCCTGCAGGGATGGGATCGAATATTTTGCGGTGGCTTTGGAACAGGCAAGGGTGTCTCCACTGATGAGGAGACCTGCGCAGCTATTTCTCAAGGCAAAATAGGCGTAGGCAAAATGTCCGCCGGGCACACAGTTATCCGCCTCGAAGGTCAGGGAGACCTGTTGTCCGCGATAGGGTGACAGGTCAAAAGTCACTTCTGTCCAGCCTTTGGTCCAGACATCCTGCAGGTACTGCGAATTGCGGGAGGGGTTCGGCGTGGGGACCGGGCTTGGCGAGAACCCATTGGCACGAGCCGTTGCGGAGTCGAGTTCCCCGCTATTGGTCGGAAGAAAATAAGCCGGGGAGGCGCATTCGATGACACCGTTGGAAGTACTGATGATGGCGCGGGCCATCGGCTGTTCCTCGGAGGCATGGGTACCATTTTCCAGCACCATGGCATAGGCGTACGTCATGGTATAAGGAGTGGAGGGCGGACCGGGGGGGACATTGACCAGGTAGCTGATCCCACGGACATAACCGCCTTGCTGGCCGCCGGTTTGCATCGCCGGTGATCCATTTGGGTCGTTTGGCTGACGGGTGGCGACAGAGGTCGAACCTAAAAGGATAGAATACTGGTAAGCATAGCCATTGATCGTGGGGATCGTTTGAAAGCCGCCAAAGCGATCGACGCTAGGGCTGGTAATGACGGCGATCCCGTTTACTCCGCCAAGATTGTATTCCGGAAGGGTGGTGGCGCCGATGGTTCCGTTGGGTGCCTGTCTGCCGGAATCATAGACCTGCAAGATCGCGCCGGGGCCATTGCCCATTTTGTTGTTACCGGTATAAGCCTCCCAGTGGACCAGGGTGCCGCTGGAAAAATTGATGTTGACGGGGCAGGATTGAGATTGTGCCGTTGCAGACAGCGCCGGAATGGCGGCCAAAACCACAAGCCAGAAATACATTCCTCCCCGAGTCATAGCAGAAATTTGGTTTGTATACAAAATTACTTGAATACAAACGGAAAAAGTGCCGTGCCGGTGGCGGGAATCCGCTTTTTTTATGGGTGGGCCAGTCCCTATTTATCCCACCATATTCTGCCGTTGAGATCATCTTTTCCACCAAAACCTGGCTGTGCCTGTACTGCCGCTTTGTAATTATCGGTGTTGATATTCGGTTCGCTGCTGGGATATCCCTGTCTCCTGGGAATGGGGATGTTATTGTTGTTTGGCGCCGGCGTCAGTATAGGATAGCCGGTGCGTCGCCATTCCGCCCATGCTTCATAGCCGTTCATGTACAAATGCACCCAGCGCTGATAGGCTATCAGTTTCAAGGCGTTGGCCGGATCATAGGCTACTTCCGGCCGGGCCAGGTAGGCGGCGAGCCCCGTGGTGTCGCCTTCGTCGGCGGGATCATAGGCCGTCTTTTCCACATCGTCCACTACGCCGCCTTTAAAGCTGTTCCGTACCCATTGGCGTACCGAAGCTTCGACGGCCGCGTTGTATTTCTGAGCCGCGTCGGCATCGCCCCCGGATAACCAGCCCAATTTGTCGGCTTCGGCTTCCGCCAGCAGCAGCTCGGCATAGGTAACGATATAACAGGGAGCATTCTGGGCGCGGACATGTTCTCCCATAAAAGAGACTTTCGAGGTAGTGATCTTTGCAATGGAGTCGCCATCCAGACCATAAGGCACGCCGGCATAGTCACCCGTAGACGGCGCCGGATCGGCATAAATGGGCAGACGCGGGTCCTGCAAGGGGTCCATATAATCCGTAAGGGTCTTGCTGATCCAGTACCACTGACGGTTCTGCACATCCGCTACATAGTACCAGTAGTTCTGATTGACGGGGTCAGCCAGGTGGACATAGACGGCATTATCGCTGTTGTCCGTAAAAACACCGCCTGCCACTGCATCCGCCAGCTCCGCCTTGCCCTTGGTCGGGTCGATCTTTGAGAGACGTAATGCCATCAATACCCGCATGGAGTTAGCGAATTTTTTCCATTTATCCATGTCCCCGTTATATAACAGGTCCCCTGTCACGCCATTCCCATCGTCGATCTGCGCGGCAGCCTCTTTCAGCTCCTTCAGCAGATCGTAATAAATATCCTTTTGCGCATCGTATTGGGGTGCGAAATTGTCTTTCCCCTTTAAAGACTCCGAATAAGGAATGTCACCCCATCTGTCCGTCATAAACCAATAAAAGTATGCACGCAGTATCCGGGCGGCAGCCAGCTGGTTGTTTTTGGAACCTTCCTCCGCATTGAAGGTGGCGCCATCGATGATGGTTTGAAGGTTCTCTAACGGTCCTGCATAGATACCATAAAAATCGAAGTTGATAGAAATATACCGGGAGTCGTCCGTATAAGGTTTTTCCGCCCATTGCTGGGTATACAGGGCCCCGGAGATGCCTTCGATGACCACCGGCAGGTAGTTGATGGAGGAAGTGAGCAATTGCGCATTGGAAGCCACCGTAGGATTATTGGGACTGACATTGATGTCAGCAGGGAATTTTTTACATCCCGGTGCAGCCACCGACGTTATAAACGCTGCTATGATAAAGAGTTTTGTTCGCATGGTAGTGATTTTTAAAAGGAGAGTGTCAGGTTTACCCCGTAAGAACGCGCAGTGGCCAGCTGACCGGTTTCCAGCCAGTTGAGCGAGGACGAACCGGTGGCCAGTTCCGCAGGATTGACGCCTTTCGGCGCTTTCTGCCAGATCATCCAGGGGTTGCGGGCGATGAGTGCCAGGTTCAGGCTTCTGAAAGGCAAGATGGGAATGACAGTCTTCGTAATCGTATATCCCACTCTTGCCTCCCGCAACCGAATATAACTGGCATCCTCTGTCCACGGATCATAGATCTTGGAGCCAAGGACATTCCTGAAGTAGGCCCTGGCCGCTACATACGCAGTGACCGTCTGTCCTGTCACCGAGGAGACACCCGACACTTTTACGCCACCTCCGGACGCGAGATCATCCCTCACGTTTTTGCCTTTGTCGTTCAGCGCTGCTGTCTCGGCTGCCTGCCCGCTCTTCACGGCCAGCATTTTGGACCAGCTGATGAATTTGCCCCCGTTCTGGAAGTCGATGGTCGCAGACAGGTCGAGGCCCATAAAGGAGAGTGTGTTCTGCCATCCGCCGGTGAATTTTGGCAGTACATTGCCCAGCTTATGTCCTGATTCGTATTGCGGCAGGTTGTTGGCATCCAAAAGGACCTGCCCTGTTTTCTGATCCCGTTTATAGCCATTGCCCACGATGGTGCCGAAGGGTTCCCCTTCATTGGCGAGCAGGTACATATCTACACTTGCGTACCGGTTGTAATCCAGCTGGTAGGAATGAAGCCCGGGATAAAGAGATATGATCTTGCTGGTGTTGCGGCTGAAGTTAAAGGTGGTGGTCCAGCTGCCATCCTTTGTCTTCACCGGCGTGGCGGATAAGGTCAGCTCGATGCCTTTGTTCTCGATGTTGCCCGCATTGATCTCGGTGGTGGTATAACCGCTGGTACCGGATACGTCCAGCGGAAGCACGGCATTTTTGTTATTCTGATGGTACCAGGTGGCGCTGAGCGCCAGCCGTCCTTCGAAGAACTTAGTATCCAGCCCTGCTTCATAGGCCGTGCCCAATGAAGGTTTCAGGTTGGGATTGTTGAGTATATCCGGCACATCCATGGGGAAGGTGCTGCCGTAGGGCTGACCAAGCGTAAAATAGCCCGTCGTCAGATACGGTGAAATGTCGGAGCCTGCCTGGGCAAAGCTCAGGCGTATCTTTCCATAGGACAGGGGCTGAACTTTCAACAGCTCGCTGAACAGAATACTGGCGGATACGGAAGGATACAGGTAGGAATTGTTGTTCTGCGGCAGCGTGGAAGAAATATCGTTCCGCAAGCTGGCATCCAGGAAGAACGTATTCATAAATCCAAGCGTGGCCGACCCGTACGCGCTCCTTACCTCTTTTTTCCGCAGGTAATTATCTACCAGCGGCCTTTCCAGCGAGTTGGCGATATTATAAAATCCCGGGGTAACAAATCCTCCTTGTGTCTCTTCCCGGAGATAGTCATATCGCTGTGT
>DASZOW010000718.1:0-4229 GCA_035550615.1 Puia sp. | reverse complement strand
AGCGCAGGGTGGCGGCTCGTGGTTTCCATTCCCTGGTTATGCTTTTCGCTATCGGGTGAACAGAATATTTTTCCAGCGAGAAAGCGATCTCCCGGAATTGGTCGGTCGTGAGCGCCGCGTCGTGTTGCGAGTCGCTGATCGTGAATTCGCCGGTGGTAAGCGTTCCCGTCTTGTCAAAGATGACCTGGCGGATACGGCGGAAAGCTTCCAGGTGCTTTGCGTTGCGAAACAGGATGCCGGTGCGGGCGCCGCGGCCGAGGCCCACTGCGATGGCGGCGGGAGTGGCGAGACCCATGGCACATGGACAGGCGATGACGAGAACAGCGATGCTGCGCATAAGCGCAGTTCCGGCCTGGTGGGCATAGAAATAATTACCCAGGAACGTCAGGAGGGCCAGTGCCAGGACGGCAGGGACGAAGATCGCGCTGATCTTATCGGCCAGCTGCTGGATCGGCGGCTTTTCGCCCTGGGCTTGTTTGACCAGCCTGACGATACGCGCCAGTACAGAGTCGGCGGGAGATGCCGTCACCTGTGCTTTGACGCTACCCGACAGGACGAGGCTGCCGCCGATGAGCCCGTCTTTGATCTTTTTTTCTATAGGCAGACTTTCGCCGGTGATGATCGATTCGTCGACTTCGGCTGTTCCCCACAGTACCTTGCAGTCGGCGGGGATCTGTTCCCCTGTGCGGACCAGGATCAGGTCTCCGCTGCGCAGCTGGCTGCTTTCTACGGGAAAGAGTATCTCCTGGTGCTGGTCGTCGAAAGCGATCATGTTGGCCATGGTCCTGACCGTTGTCGTCAGCTCGTTAAGCGACCGCTGGGTCGCCTGCACGGAAGCATCCTCGAGATAATAGCCCAGGAATACGATGGTGATAATAGAGGCCGTGGTCTCATAGAACAGATAATCGGGGCCCAGATGCAGTACGGTCCCGGTGAGACTATAGATGAAGGCGGCCGTCGATCCAAGGGCGATGAGAACATTCATATTGGGCAGGCCGTTGAGCACGCTTTTGACGGCGCTACGACCGAAGAAGAGCATCCCCGCAATGAATACAGGCAGACAGAGCAGCAGCTGTATCCACGGGTTCATGAGCCAATGTGGTCCGTTGTCGCCAAGCATATGCCCCAGCAGGACGAGCGTCGGGGGCAGACAAAACAGGAAATTTCGCAGATGTTTGTTCAGCCTGGGTCGGTTATCGGGGGCGGCGGCCGGCGCCTGTTCATCGAGCACCGTGTAGCCGAGATCGGCGATGCCTTTCTCTAATTGTACACGATCGATGGCCTTGTCGGCATCGAAGCTGACATCGCCGCTGGCGAGGCTGACTTTGACGTTATGAAGGCCTTTTTTTTCGAGATATTTTCCGATAGTGAGTGCGCAGGTCGAGCAACTCATCCCTTGTATTTTCCAGTTAATGGTTTCCATATAAAAGTTACGTATGACCAGCCTGCGGCCGGCCGAGGGCAACATGCAAAGTTACATTATCTTTGCGCCCATGGAGCTTCGTTTTCAATTGCAGGAAATCGGAAAGGCGGCCGATGCATTCTGGCAAGCTTATCCCCTGCAAACCGTTTTTGCCTTTCACGGCGCCATGGGGGCGGGCAAAACGACCTTTATCCATCAGCTGTGTCTGGCAAGGGGCGTTACCGATACGGTAGGAAGCCCGACCTTTTCCATCATCAATGAATATCGTTATGCCGGGGGACGCCTCTACCATATCGATCTGTACCGGCTCAAAGACGAGGAAGAAGCCATCCGGGCGGGAGTAGAAGATGTGCTATTCAGCGGGGAGTTATGTATGGTGGAATGGCCGGACCGGGCTCCGGATCTTTTTCCGCCGGATACTGTACACATCCACATCGAGGTATTGGACCCCGACACCCGTAAAATTATCGGTTGATGTGAAATACAGCGGTTAAAATCGAATTTTAAATTGTAATTTGACGGACTATATGTCGCAGCAGCAAAAACCGGTCATCAGCACCTCCTTCAGCTATGAAACCCTGGAAGAAACCCTGGACATCAAGCCCAAGGGCGTGCCCTTGCACATCGGCATACCTAAGGAAACCGCGTTCCAGGAGAACCGGATCGCACTGACGCCGGATGCGGTAGGCGTATTGGTGAGTAACGGGCACGAGGTCGTCATGGAACATTGCGCGGGCGAAGCGTGTCATTACCGTGACAAAGACTATAGCGAGGCCGGCGCACGGATCGTCTATGAAAAATCCGAAGTGTTGAAGGCGCCGATCCTGGTGAAAAGCGCCCCGGTGATCGAAGAAGACCTTCCGCTGCTGCAGCTGAACCAGATCATCATCTCTCCTATCCATCTGTCCGCGATGAAAGCCGATCTATTGCAGAAGATGATGGACAAGCGGATCACCGGTATCTCTTTTGAAAACCTCAAGGACGATAGCGGCACCTATCCCATTGTCCGGAGCATGAGCGAGATCGCCGGAAGCGCGGTGATGCTGATCGCCGGTCAGTACCTAAGTTCTTCCAACCGGGGGAAGGGCGTATTGCTGGGAGGCATCTCGGGCATTCCGCCTACCAAGGTCATCATCCTCGGCGCGGGTATCGTCGGTGAATTCGCGGCGCGGGCGGCGTTGGCGCTGGGCGCCTCGGTCAAAGTTTTCGATAACAGCGTATACCGGCTCAAGCGTTTGCAAAACAACATCGGGCAGCGGATGTGGACTTCGGTGATCGAGCCGCGGATCCTGGCCAAACAGATCAAGACCTGTGAGATCGCCGTCGGCGCGCTCTCCTCGCAAAGCGGTCGTACACCGGTGGTCGTTACCGATGAGATGGTCAGCAATATGCGTCCCGGCAGTGTGATCATCGACGTCAGCATCGACCGCGGCGGATGTTTTGAAACATCCGAGATCACCACTCATGAGCATCCTGTTTTCACAAAATACGGAGTGATCCACTACTGCGTTCCCAATATCCCGTCAGGATTCGCACGCACCGCTTCCCATGCGATCAGCAATGTGCTGATGCCGCTGCTCCTCGAAGCGGGGGAAGAAGGCGGATTCGAGAATTTGGTTTGGCATAAGATCCATCTGCGTAGCGGCATCTATCTTTTCAAAGGGGCGTTGACCAATTTCCATCTCAGTCAACGATTCGATCTGAAATATACGGACCTCAATCTGCTGATCGCCAGCCAGCGGTAGGGACGGGTCATTTGTACCCCATAATATTGATTCTTTCCTCGCAAAATTCATACTCCTGCAGATCGTTGGAGCTTACTATGACGAGCCGGCCGGCCGCATATTCCCGGATCAGCTGCTGATACAGCTCGATCCCGTCGGAATCCAGATTGGTACATGGTTCGTCGAGCAGGATGACGGGCGTGTCGGAAAATAGCGCCTGGGCCAGCCTTACCCGCTGTTTCATGCCGGACGAATAATAGCGGATCTGCTTATGCGCGGCCGCCTCGAGTCCTACCGTGCGGATAATGCCATTAATGGAGCTGCCGGGAAGCAGGGGTTTGAAGGCGGCATGAAAATGCAGGAATTCCGTGACGGTCATCTCTTCTATCGGCTGAAGATAGGGAGCAGCCAGCGAGAGATAGCGAAAGGCCTGGTCGGAAGGGATGTCGTCGAAGAGTGTCGCGCCGGATGAAGCCTTACCTGCCGGCTTTCCGGGCGTGGTATTCCGGTATTCGATCCGCCCCTGGCTGATGCCGATGGCGCCGGCCACAGATTGCAGGAGCGTAGACTTGCCCGACCCATTGGGTCCGGTGATCGCATAACTATGACCAGTGCTGAATTCATAATCGAGATGGCGGAAGATCCAGTCGCGGTTGAACCGTTTACCGGCATCAATCAGCGTAATCTTCATCAAAACTCGATTTACTGTAGCGTTTGATAATGCCACGGCCGCTTTCCCGGATAAAGCCGACGATCTCATCCCTTTCGTCGCTGGCGGGAAACTCTTCTTCCAGGAACTCGAGGGCCTGGCTGGTATTCATCCCCTTGTTATAGATGACCCGGTAGATATCGAGGATATGATTGATCTTATCGATGGAAAAGCCGCGGCGTTTAAGGCCTACGGAGTTGACGCCCGAATAGCTCAGGGGCATACGGGCGGCTTTGATATAGGGGGGAATGTCCTTGCCTACCAGCGAGCCGCCGCCGAGGAATACGTGAGAGCCGACCCGGACAAACTGGTGGATGGCGCACATCCCGCCGAGAATGACCCAGTCGCCTAACACGACGTGGCCTGCCACCTG
>DASZOW010000717.1:0-3135 GCA_035550615.1 Puia sp. | reverse complement strand
CGGACCTGGTATCGTTCCTGGCAAGGGTGACGGATAATATCAAGGACCGGTATCTTTTGACACTAAGTTTCCGCGACGACGGAACGAGTAAGTTCCAGCCGCGTAACCACTGGTCGATGTTCCCGAGCGGGGCCTTTGCCTGGCATGTCTCGAATGAGCCCTTTCTTCAAAGTCTGATCGGCACGCTAAGCGACGCGAAGCTGCGCGTGAGCTATGGCCGTACGGGTAACCAGGGCGTAGGACCCTACATGACGCTGTCGAAACTGATCCCCTATCCTTACACCTTCAATGGGTCGCTGGCGAATGGCTATGCGGACGACTACTATGCGGGCCCGGGCAACGCAGACCTGAAATGGGAGACGACGGATCAATACGACGCAGGCCTGGACCTGGGATTCCTGCGTAACCGGGTCACCTTCCACGGCGATATCTACTATAAGCGGACGCACGATCTCTTGCAGAATATCACGATCCCGCCGACGACGGGTTTCGGCACGCAGCTGGTAAACCGCGGCGAAGTTGCCAACAAAGGGTTGGAGTTATCGGTGACGGCCATCCCGGTGACGACAAAGGATTTCAACTGGAATCTTTCCGCCAACATCTCGTTTAACCGGAACAAGATCGTGTCTTTGGGCGGCGGCGTGACGGAGCAGTTTGCGACGCGCATCAATACGAACGGGGACCAGCCTTTTATTCAGAAAGTGGGACAGCCGATAGGGGCGCTGTACGGATATGTGGAGCAGGATATCTATCGCAACGAGGCGGAGGTCAGGGCCGACCCGGTGATGGCCGGCCAACCGGATGCGATCATCAAGCGTACCGTCGGTGAGATCCGCTACAAAGACCTGGACCATGACGGAGCCATCACATCCAAGGACCAAATGCTGATCGGCAATGTGAATCCCAAATTTACCTACGGTTTCAGCAACAGCTTTACGTGGAAGGATTTCGACATGAACTTCATGATCCAGGGTGTTTATGGGAACGATATCATCAATATGAACACGTATTTCCTTAGCAATATCGGCGGGTTCAACAATATCACCCAAAAGATGTGGAACGACCGGTGGACCTTCACCAACTGGGAGAACGCGAAGAGCCCGAAGGCGGAACAGCAATACTGGCGGGCCTTTAAGTTTACTCGGCGGTTTATCGAGGACGGGTCATACATCCGGCTGCGCAACATCACCGTGGGTTATAACCTCCGGCCAAGGACTCATTTCATCCAGACGGTTCGAATATTCGCCACCGTTAACAATTTGGTGACGATTACGAAGTATAGCGGCTATGATCCGGACATCAACGGTTATGGGGACGACCCCTCCCGCCGCGGCGTCGATATGGGCGGTTATCCCAGCTCGAAAGTTTATAACCTGGGCGTACAATGCACTTTCTAAACATGATTGCCATGAAAAATTTCTTTTTGTTCGTGATAGCGGCGTTCCTGATCTTTTCCAGTTCCTGCAAGAAGGTGCTGACGGAGCAGACGTATAGCTTCCTTTCCACCGAAAATTTTTATAAGAACTCCGGCGATGCTACGGCGGCGGTCAATGGTATTTATAATACCTTTTGGGGCTGGGGGTTGATGAAGCAGCCCTATTGGCTGATCGGCCTCGACTGCGATCATGCAATGGGGGCCGACTGGTTCCTGGGCAATATCGGCGCGGGCAACCCGCAGGCTTTCTGGGGCATCAATAATATCTGGAGCGACCACTACCTGATCATCAGCAGGGCCAACGAGGTACTAGAGAATATAGTGGGCACGCCGATGGACCAGGATCTGAAGAACCGGCTGATGGGCGAGGCCTACTTCCTGCGCGGCTGGTCGTATTTCGATCTTGTGCGGATCTATGGCGCCGTGCCCGTGCATCTGAAGTCGGTGGCTTCCGGCGACAAACCCAATATGCCGAAGTCTTCGGTGGCCGAAGTATTCAATGTAGCTATCAACGATTTCAAGAAGGCGGAGAGCCTGCTTTATCCGGCCAGTGACAGCCGGTCGGGCGAGAAGGGCCGCGTCACGAAATATGTGGCTTCAGCCTTCCTGGCCAAGGCCTATCTGACGATGGCTTCGGGCTCATTGAAGGGGGCGTCGCTGACGGTACGGGGCGGACAGGACAATGCGCAATATACCTACACCAAGGACGTGGTTGCGGGTTATGAGAATTTCGACAGCCGGGCTTATTTCGACAGCGCGCGGATGAAGAGCCTGGAGATCCTGCAAAGCGGCGAGTATTCGCTGTTCCCGAATTTTATGGATATCTGGCAGATCGCGAACCGGAATATGAAAGAGCATATGTGGGAGATACAGGCACAGACGGGCAATGCCAATCTCGAGACGAACCTGTTCTACTATTTCAACGCGGCGATGCCGGATCGCAGCGGGGTGGCCGCGACCTGGATGACGGACAACCATTACAACGACTATGAGCACAATGACGACCGCATCCTGAAGGGCGTCGCCCACCAGTACATAGTGGATTATGGCCAACCGCAGTATACGAATTATATTCTGTACCCGGAGCAGGACACGGCATTGTATAAGACGGATGGGTCGGGCAATACTTATATGTGGAATGGCACGTATTACGACCGGGCTTATTCGAACAAATACAGCTTTGTGAATGATCCGGGGCCGAGCAACTCCGACAATTTCTTCCCGATGCTGCGGTATGCGGAGGTCATGCTGATGTATGCGGAGGCGGAGAATGAGGTCAATGGGCCGACGGCCGATGCTTATAAATATGTCGACAGCATCCGGCTTCGCAGCCATGCCAGCCCCACGCCGCCGGGACTTACGCAGCAGCAGCTGCGGAGCTTTATTTTCGAGGAGAGGGGCAGGGAGTTCACCTTCGAGGACCAGCGGCGTTATGATCTGCTACGCTGGGGCGTCTATCTGCAGGTGATGAATAAGCTGGGTGTGATCATCCAGGGCAATGACCGGCTGACGAAGGTGCGGAGCTCGCGGAACCTGCTGTTCCCGATCTCGACGGACGAGGTCAATACGAATTCCGCGCTGGGCGGGAATAATCCGGGGTGGTAGGCATCACGGCTTGTGGCCGTGGCTGTCGCGGGCAATTGGCAGCGAGGGTGGTAATTTTCATTTCAAAAATCTACGATTATGCTTCAACATAGCTT
>DASZOW010000716.1:0-9666 GCA_035550615.1 Puia sp. | reverse complement strand
AAACAGGCGCGGTCATCTTTGATGGCTGTCTCCTGGTTCTTACCGTCTGGAATCTGGTCACCGCTGCAAGACACAGGCTGGCGGTAGCCGTCTGCGCGCTGGGATGGACGCTATACGGCATGATCTATAACAGCTATTCCTGCCACTTCAATCTTGCGGTTACCGGCGTCATGCTTCTCCCCTACGCTTTTCTTGCCAGACGGGAAGAGAGCTTTAGCATGGTCTGGCAGGGCGCCCGGTATTTTTGTTTGTATCTCTATGCAGATGCTTTTATCTATAAGGCACTTATCGCCAGGAATTTGTATTATTTCCCAATGGGCGCGGAGATCATCAAGACGAACCAGGCTGCGTTCATGCTGAAGAGTCCCGCCAGTGCGCTTTCGCCCGTCTATTCTTATTTTATTACCCATCCGGCCCTGGCATACGCCGGCTTTGCAGGAATGGTCCTGTTGGAGGGCAGCATGTTGCTGGGTTTCTTTACACAACGCTGGGACAGGTTTCTTTTTTTCGTCCCGATCCTGTTCCATGCGATCGATTATTTTTTTGTAGATGTGTTCTTTGGGGATCTATTGATCCTGAACCTGACCCTGTTGCCGTACCAGGCGTCGATCGTTTCAGGTCTTTCTGATGGCGCCATAAAGCGAAACGCCGTCTTGCAGACGTCCTGACCGTATCGTACATCCGGGTAATTCCTTTTGGAGAAAAAGGGGCAGGCTGTCCAGGCCCCAAAAGTGAATATGGCCGGCAAAGTCATCCAGCCGGCCGTCCGGAACGGTCACGAGTATCGTCCCGCCGGGGCGAAGCATTGCCAGAAAATTTTGCAACGCTTTTTCGGGGTGCGTTAAATGCTCGAGCACCTGCTGACAGAGAATGAGATCGAAGTCGTGCTGCAGCCGTTGGTCCATCGTCACTTGCAGCAGCTCGGCCTGTGGACAGGCAGCGCGGGCAAGGGCAAGTGCGCTTGACGAAAAATCGATTCCGGTCAGCCGGCGGCAGCCATATTCATCCCAAAGCATTTTCAGACAATCTCCCGTTCCACAGCCCGCATCGAGGATAGCCATATCAGCGTGAATAACGATCTTTTCTTTGATGAGCGCCTTTCTCAGGTTTTCGAGGTGCTGAGGAACATATTCCCTGAAAATGGCCAGTTCCTTGCGATTGGAATAAAAGCGATCGGCATATTCCGCGGTATTGTAGGCGACTGCATTCGCGGCGCGAAGCCTGTTCAGATTACGGATCTCGTAACCATATTTCTCAAGCGTATCTTTTAATGTCCTTTTCAGGAATCCGAGTAAGGCCATAGTGTAAATCTATATAAATACTCATTACTGTCAAGCCGGTTTCCGCCATTGACGGACAAATATCCCAACCATCCGCCAGTCCGGCATCCGCGCGAGAAAAAGCTCCCGGAGCCTGTAAGGAGACTCCTTGCGGAATACGATACAATCATACGCCATCGAGACCAGACCGGCAAGGCTGAAAGCGATGGCCGCGCCGTATACCCCCCATTGACGCGTCAGCAGGATAAACAGGATAAAGACGGTTCCCAGCTGGATACAGCCGCTCACAAAATTGTATCTCAGTCTGCCGGCGCCATAGAAATAGGCAGTAAAGAATGTGGAGGAGCAAACCGGGAAAAGCCCTGGAATAAAACAGATGAAGATGCCGTACATCCGGTGGAAGGAATAGCCATAAACAAATGGCAGCAGCGATCTGCCCACGATAAGCATTAACAGGCAGAATAGCAGTACGGCCGTATTCGAAAGACGTACGAGGAACAGCAGCAGCCATTCCCTGGTTCTTGTGTGGCGCCGGCCGGCCACCAGGGCGATAAAGGGATAGTAAAGAAAAGAAGCAAGCAGACTCAGATATTCCACCAGCTTATAGGCCTGGATATAGTTGCCCAGGCTGTCATTGTCCACCCAATAGGGCAACAGATAGATGCAGAGGCGGCCGCCGACAAAAAAAATGAAATTCGTAATAAACGCCATAAAGGAATAGCGCAGCATGGTACGGATGCCGGCCGGTCCGGTCAAAGGCCTCTCACGTTCATCCGGGATCCCTGCAGCCGTGTCCGGATACCGGCTCATGGCCACGACAAACAGTATCAGCCCCTGCAATAGGGAAAAGCCGAAATAGAGAAAGAACAGGTTTTCCACCAGCCGGTGGCCATTGACGCCGAACAATAAAGGCATGGAAAAGACCAGCGCCGCCAGCGCCAGGTTAATGCCAAATGAATATTGCGCGGGCACATAGCTCTGATCATGAGCTGTAAAGATCGTACCCGACAGGCTGGTCAGCAGCACACCTGCGATCTGGCAGGCCGCAAAGCAAAGCCATTTACCAAGGCTGATATCCGGATAGCTTTCCGGCCGGAAATAAACGGCCAGCAGGGGAAGGCAGATCAACAGGGCCAGAACTGCCACGGAGATGATGATCCGGCGAGCTGCGCGCGGGCTGAGCCGGCGGCTGGCGAGAAAAAAGTTCAGCCCGATGTCCAGTCCAAGTGTAAAAAAGCTGGAGCACAGGGAAAGCACATAGATAAAGGAATAGAATTCGGCGGAGATCGAAGATTGAAAATACCGCACCAGGAACAGGTTGATAAAGAAGGAAAGAATCACCTGCAGCGACCGCCAGTATACGCTTTTGTATAATATCTTCCCTACCGCCATTCGGATGCTTTACGGAGTATGATGGATGCGATTGCTGCACATCAGCCCGTAAGCGTCGATACAGTTCTGGCATTGGGTGGGCAGGCTCTTTCCAACCCGGTGCGCCTCCCTGAACTGCCGGGCCTGGAGGCTCCGATAGATAACCAGCGGATCGGTTTTAAAGATGTTGCCAAAGATCACGGGCGGATTGCTGGTTGTCTTATCCCAAAGCGTAAAAGGGGTGGTCACGCCGAGGAAATCGCAGGGGGCCACATTTCCTTTGATATCGACATAAAATTGCTCGACGGTCTGACAACCCATTTTTTTTGGCCGCATCCGTGGCACGCTGATCGCTATCTTATGCTTGCGCGCCCTTCGCACCGCCTCATCGACCAGCGCTTGCGCTTCCGGATTGCCATCGGGGGTATAGAGCGCCAGCGGCCACAGATTTTTTGTGAAAGTGAGGACGTTATTGACATAGATCTGCTTGACTCCCAGTTGATGGACAAAATCGACATAGTCCGGCAGCTCCTGAATATTGTTCCGGTGTGCGACGAAGGTCACGGCAATCCTGTCCTTGAAGGAAGTGGTCCGCAAAAAGCGGATCGTTTCGACGATCTTTTCAAAGACGACCTCCGTTTTGAAATCCTCAACGGTCTTCTTAGTATAGCCATCCATGCTCATGTTGATCTCGGAGATCGGATATTTCTCCATCTGTCTGATCTTTTCTTCGCTGAGCTCCATGGTATTGGACAGAAAAGGGAACTGCAGGCGGGGATTGATCTCCAGGAGCAGATCCATCATTTTGAACAGGTTCTTGTTCAGGATGGCTTCAAAGGTGGAAAAATTGAAGAAGGAAGCGTGGCGGATCATCGGAGCAAGCTTTTCGGCAAAAGCAGCAAATTCCTCCATTTTCATGATCTTGATCACGCCGTCATGGATCTCCGTATAATAATCATTGATAAAACAATGCTTGCATTTGAGATTGCAGGCACTTACCGTTTGAACGGTTATATAGTACGGGTAGTCCGTAAGATATTTCCTTACACCCAGCTTTATCCGCTTCATCAATCTCGGCCTGGGTATCCGCTGAATTTTTTTTACGGCTATTTTCAAGTCTTTCAGCATACACAAATATATAAAAAATCCCTCTATTTCAGAGCCCTGATGATCGTCGCGAATTCCGCGGCATTGAGCGAGGCGCCGCCTACCAGGCCGCCGTCCACATCGGGGCAGCTGAAGAGTTCGCGGGCATTGGCGCCTTTGACACTACCGCCATAAAGAACAGGGATGAGACCGGCTGTTGCCGCTCCATAATGCGCCGCCACGAACTCACGGATATGGGCATGCATTTCCTGCGCCTGGCCGGCCGTTGCCGTTTTACCCGTGCCGATGGCCCAGATGGGCTCATAAGCGATAACGATCTTGCGCATTTGATCATCCGGCAGATGGAACAGCGATTCTTTGAGCTGCGTCGCGACGTATTCCTGCTGGGCATCGGCTTCGCGGATATGCAGCGGTTCGCCGCAGCAGAAGATGGGGGTAAGATCATTTTCGAGACAAAGGACCGTTTTTTTCGCCAGCGTTTGATTGTCTTCGCCGAAATATTCGCGTCTTTCGCTATGACCGAGCACACAATAAGGAATATTGATCGATTTGAGCATTTCTGCCGCTACCTCACCTGTGTAGGCGCCGGCCTTGTGATCGGAACAGTTTTGCGCGGCAACAGCATAGCCTTTCCTGCCGGCGAGCTTCGCCGCGGCCATGGTCAGATAGGGAAAGGGTACGGCAAAGACCGCCTGTTGAGCCTCCCCGAGCGCGATATTCTCCTTGAGGATCGCATCCAATAATTGTTCGCCTTGCCGATAGGTCAGGTTCATCTTCCAGTTAGCTGCGGCAATTTGTTGTCTTTGTCTCATCAGATAATTTAAGTTTTACAATGTGTCAAAAATATGTTTCAATACCCCTATTTCCTCGTCGGTGAGTTCCCGGTTCTTGAATCGTTTCCAGTTACCGATGTCCCGCATGGCCTTTTCCCACTCGTAACGGACCGGGTTATCCGAGCCCCAGGAAAAAGAAGGGACATACTTCGCGGGCATGTTGGGCCCGAAGATATTGCAGCAGACGCCGACAAGCGTGCCCGTATCGAAGGACGTGTTGATCGCCGCGCGGGAATGGTCGCCCATCAGCAATCCGCATTTAAGTCCGGCGTTGAGCCAGCTTTTAGACGCCGGATGAAAGACCCGGACGTCGCCGGCGTTGTTTTTAATATTGGAAGCCGACACCCCTGCGCCCAGATTGCACCATTCCCCGATGACGGCGTCGCCGAGATAGCCATCATGCCCTTTATTGGAATAACCAAAGAAGACAGCGTTCTTGATCTCGCCGCCGGCCACGGTGCGGGGTCCCAGTGTCGTGGCGCCATAGATCCTGGCGCCCATCTTGACGACGGCGCCTTCTCCCGCCGCAAAGGGTCCGCGGATCAATGCCCCCTCCATGATCTCGGCGTCCCTGGCGATATAGACCGGTCCGGTGGAGGCGTTGAGGAGACAATGGCCCAGGCGCGCCCCTGCCTCGACAAAGATGGCGGCCGGGTTCACGGTCTGGACGGTGGATGGGATCGGCTGGCTTGTCCGGCCGATGGTCAGCAGGTCGAAATCTTCGAGCAGGGCTTCTGCATTATGCTGGAAGATGTGCCAGGGATAGCGGATCAGCCGGCCATGTGGGAGAATGCGATCGATCGACGCCTGGGTCAGGGGTCCGCGGGCCAGCTCCTCGCGAATACGGCCGGCCAGCGCCCGGGTAGGCAGGATATTGGCAGGCAGTGCGGGGCCACTCGTCGGCGGGGTCACCCGGAATGCGCCGGCGCCCAGCAGCCGGACCCATTTTTCCCGAAAGGTCAGGATACCCATCCGGATGTCCAGGACGGAACGGGTCGCCGTAAACGGCAGCAGGTCACCGGTGCAGGAAATGTCCTCCAGTAAGATCTTATCCATGGGGGCGTAAAACTAAAAAATCCCCTCCGAATGGAAGGGATTTCTGTTGCAAAACCGCAATTATTTCGTTTTCTTCTCGTAACGTTTCTTGAACTTGTCGATACGACCTGCCGTGTCGACCAGCATGTTCTTCCCGGTAAAGAAGGGATGAGAAGTGTTGGAAATCTCCAATTTGATCAGGGGGTATTCGTTGCCGTCTTCCCATTTGATCGTCTCCCTGGATTGAGTGCTGGACTTGCTCAGGAAGGCTTCGCCATTACTCATGTCTTTAAAAACAACGAGCCGGTAACCTTTGGGGTGGATATCCTTTTTCATAACTTGTTCTGTTTAAAGGTTGTACGGATTTGGCCGTACAGATTTTTTAATGATGGACCTTGGGTCCGTTTTGGGGCAGCAAAGGTATGTATTATCTGCAGGGCATCCAAATAAATCTGGTATCCGATCCAGCGAGGCGACCCCCGCTCGCATAGCTTCCCTAGCTCCGCATATTGACATACTGCAACGCGATCCCCAGGTTGGCGCCGGTGCATAGTTTGATGACCGCCTGCAGGTCGTCGATCTTCTTGCCCGTGACCCGTACCAGGTCGTCCATGATTGCCGGCTGGACCTTGAGGCCGGAGTCTTTGATCAGCTTGACCACTTTTTTGGCATCCTCCTGTTTGAGCCCGTTGCGGACCGGAACTTCCTGCCGGGTGACCTTACCGCTTTGATAAGGGTCTTTGGACATATCATAGACCAGCGGGTCGAGTCCCTGTTTCATGCTCCGGCTGATCAGGACGTCTACGATCTGTTTCAGCTTCATTTCGCTTTCCGCCTCGAGGTCGAGCTTCATATCCTTTTTGTTCAAATCGATCTTTACCGGGGAATCTTTGAAATCGAACCGGTTGGTGATCTCTTTTTTGGTGACGTTGACCGCATTGTCGAGGACCTGTGGGTCAACCTTACTGACGATATCAAATGATGGCATAGTGGCAGTTATATCCCACAAATCTACGCAATCCCTTGTTAATTACTATTGCCACCGGAATGAACGCGGTTCTCTTCTTCGCCGGCGCCGTTGTGATGTGCGTTGGCCCCGGACATCCCTTTCAGCGGTTTCCCGAAATTCCAGGTAAAGGTCAGGGATACGACCCGGCTGTCCCGGTGATTGTAGAAGGTGGCTTCCGTCTGCTGGAAATTGATATAGCCATGCGCCGCATTGCTCAGGAAGATATCGCGGATGGCGGCCTTGATCGACGCCTTGTTCCCGAGGATCTTTTTGGAGATCGCCGCGGAAGCCTGCCCGAGGGGATCGATGATCACCTGTCCTTCCACTCCTTTAGTACGATAGAACCCCGAGAGCTCGCCGCTCCAGCCGTCCGGCAAGGTGAACTGGTTATTTACATTCAACAAAAGCGTGGTGGCGTCGACATCGATCGGCTCGCCGTACAGCATCCCGCTGAACTTATTGTAGTTGACATCGCCATATAAGACGGCCATCCACCATTTGGCGACATGGACCTGGGCGCTTACCGAGAGGCCCGCATTCTGCCGGCTGCCGATATTACCATTGCGGACGATCGTAGCCTGACCGGACTGTTCGAATGTCTCGGAGAAGAAATTTTTGGTATAGCTGTAATTCAGGGTGGTGGTCAGGAAATGTTTGTAGGTATGGCTGAGCTCGACATTCTGGGTGTATTGCGGTTGCAGATAAGGGTTACCGGCCTGATAGGTATACTGGTCGAGAAAGAAGAGGAATGGGTTCAGGTCCTGGTAAGCGGGCCGGTCGATCCGGCGCCCATAGTTCAATGTCAATTGGTTCTTCTCATTGAGATCATAGGTGAAGAATGCCGTAGGGAACAGGTTCACATAGCTGCGTGAGAAAGAGGAGTCCTTGTTGATCACCGATATCCCATTTCCCAGCTGGTGACCGGAATAATTGGTATTTTCTACCCGGAGACCCAGCTGCGCCGTCAACTTCTTGTATTGTTTGGTCATGGTCGCATAGGCGGCGTTCACATTTTCGCGATAGAGAAAATGGTTGGTCTTGGTGGTATCTACGACGGTGGTCTTATTGACAAGGTCATAATAATTGGCCGAGTTATCGGTATTCACATAGCTCAGCTTGATGCCCGTCTCGAATTTGTATCCCTTTGCCAGCGGGCGGGTATAATCGGTCTTGAAGGTATAGATATTGATGGAGCTGGGCAGATGGCCGGTGAGTATATTCTCGTTCAGCAACGACATATCGGGTGTATATGTCCGGTTATCGAAATACTGATCGCTCACATTGCTGTAGCGGATATAGTCCATACTGGCGCTGAGCTCCCGGCCGGTGGAATCATAGGTATGCCGGAAATTCAGGTTCACGGACCCATTATTCCAGGTCGTATTGTTGGTGCTTGGCGATTTGACGACCGAATCGAGCGTATAGCCCGGATCGAGGAGCCGGATAAAGCTTTGCGTTTTGTCATCCTCTTTGTTATGAAAACCGCTGACGACGAAACCGATCGTGGTCTTGGGTGTCGCATAGTAATCCATACCGAACTTCAGATTCATTTCCGGATTGGTGAAATGGATATCCGACTGCTGGGAAAAGATCGAATTGATGGTCTTGCCATCGTTGTCGAGATATTTGCGGCCGATCGTCAGATCGTGGAAACCTTCCCAGTGTGAATAACCCGCATTGAGGAAATAATTGAGCTTGCCGTTGCGATAGTTCAGGTTGACGCTGCCGGAAGGTTTTGGATAGATGCCCTGGGTGTGGGTGAGATTCACATTGCCGTTGAACCCCTTCATTTTGTTCTTTTTCGTTTTGATATTGATGATGCCCGAGTTGCCGGCGGCATCGTATTTCGCGGAGGGGTTGGTCATGAGCTCGATCTGGTCGACCGCGGAGGCGGGAAGGCTTCGCAGATAGCTGGCCAGTTGTGAGGCAGAGAGATAGGTGGGCTTGTCATCGATCATGATGGTAACGCCCTGTTTTCCCTTGAGGCTGATATTATCGTCCTTGTCCAGGGTGACGCCGGGCGATTTCTCGAGCACGTCCATGGCCGTGGAACCGGCGTTCGAAGGACTGGCATCGACATTGATGATCGTCTTATCCGCTTTTGTCTCGATAAAAGGTTTCTTGCCGACAACGGCGACGGTCTGCAGGCTGGCGGCGGCAGGATCCAGGGCCAGGGCAGCGACCGTATGGCTCCCGGTAGCACCCAGTGTGAAAGACCCCGAATATTTCCGTTCAAAACCTACCGGGGTAGCGGCCACCAGGTATTTTCCGGCCGACACGCGGTCGAAATGGTAATGACCGGTCTTGTCGGTGGCGGCAGCCTTTACTTCACTGGAATCTCTGGCCCGGAGAAGAAGGACGGTAGCGCTTTCCATGGGCTGTCCTTTGGCGTCCCTGACATTTCCGGCGATGCGGACACTTCCGTTGGCTTTTGGGCTGCCGGCGTCAGCAGTTTGCGCTGATGTGCGCATATTGGTGATCATCAAGCAGATAACTGTTAAAATCGGGAGAGTGTTTCTCATATAAAGTTGCGTTGTGTAGTTCTTAGTTATGTTTAATACAATACAAAGATTGGAACTATATATTACATAGTACATGGTTTAATGGTGATCGGCCATAAAGGCTGATAATTGGTGTCCGGTCCAATAAAATAGGGGGCAGATGAATTGGAGCCTGGTAGCCGGCCATCTAATCACGACCATGTAAAACTACATGCAGACGGACGGTCTGACCAGTTAACTTGACGGATGTCCGGTTTTTGGTGACGATTAGTCAAAGGGGCGCCGGGTGACCCGCCGGCTTGTTATGTGACGCGGCTTTATTCGCCGGTGTTACAGCGATGGGTCGATTCATGATAAAAGGATCGTTTTCCGGAAGGGTGGTAACCGGGTCAATCTGTAGCGGCTGCGGCCGTCGGGTCGGCGGGAGACTGCGCCATCGGTGTAGCGGGCGGCTGTCCGCGGCGTTTGAGTTGAAAATAGAGGATGCCGCCGGTGATGACTAATGCGGCGGAGATGAGTTCGGCCTGTGT
>DASZOW010000715.1:0-7391 GCA_035550615.1 Puia sp. | reverse complement strand
GCTACCGTTCCTCATTCGCTGACCTATGTTCCAGACGCGGGCCGCGCCCTGGCGCTACTCGGCACGGACGAGAATTCCTGGAACCAGGTCTGGCATATCCCGACGGCGGCTCCTGCCCTTACCGGAGAGCAATTTATCCGGATGGCGGCCCGGGCCGTGAGAAAACCCGATGGGTACCAGGTCCTGCCTGCATGGATGATCCGGCTCGGCGGACTCTTCGACCGCACCACTGCGGAGTTGCACGAGATGTTGTATCAATATGCGTTCCCCTATTATTTCGATTCGACCAAATTCGAAAAGGCGTATAACTTCACGCCGACCTCATACGAGGAAGGGATCAGGGCGACGGCCGAGTCGTATTTGCGGGGCTGACGGTATCCGCGCCGATGTGCGATCCTACCGCGGGAGCAGACGGATGTCCGGGAACGTTTCCGTAAGTAATTTTCGGGTGATGCAGGCGATCCCCTAATTTGAGGTATGATGAACGCTTCAAAAACGATTGCTTTCGCGCTCGTCCTGTCTTGCGGCTACGCACAGGCCCAGCCCACCGCCCCCATGCCGAAACCGGCTTCCTGGTATATCGCACATGCACCTTTTTCGATGCCCCCGGTCGTGCAGCCGCAATTTCCCCAACGAGATTTCCGGATCACCGACTATGGCGCCAACGGCAATGGACAAGCGTTGAATACCGGGGCCTTTATGAAAGCGATCAAAGCCTGCTCGGATGCCGGCGGCGGCCACGTTATCGTGCCTGCGGGCACCTGGCTCACCGGCTCCATAGAATTCATGAGCCATGTGGATCTGCACCTGGAAAAGGGTGCGGTCATTCAATTCTCCAAAGATCACACGAAATATTTCGCTGAATACGGCAACATCTATCCGCCGTTGTTTGGCCATAACCTCGATGACATCGCCATCACCGGTGAAGGTATCATCGACGGGGCCGGCGAAGCGTGGCGCCCGGTAAAACGGGAGAAGATGACCGATCAACAATGGCAGCGCCTGCTGGCATCCGGTGGCGTTCTTAGTCCCGACGGCAAGATCTGGTGGCCCAGCCAAGAGGCGTTGAAGCTCGAACGGGTTCGCCCTTATATGGTCACGTTCAACGACTGCCATCGCGTGCTGGTACAAGGTGTGACGCTGCGCAATTCCCCGAAATTCGTTTTCTATCCGCAGCATTGTACCGATGTTACCGTGGACCGTGTCCATGTCTATAACGACTGGTGGGCGCAAAACGGCGATGGCATAGATATCAGCGCCTGCAAACGAGTGATGATCTATGGCTGCACGGTAAACGCCGGCGACGACGGTATCTGTATGAAGTCCAGCGGCGCTTCTCCCGACGGACCTGCGCTGGAAGACGTCATCATTGCAGGCTGTACCGTTCTCCGGGCACACGGCGGCTTTGTCATCGGCAGCAACACTGACGGCGGCATGCACGACATCTTTGTCAGCGACTGCCACTTTACCGGTACAGATGTCGGGCTGCGTTTCAAAAGCAATATCGGAAGAGGAGGATTGGTGAGCGATATCTATGTGAGCGATATCACGATGAGGAATATCGTCAGGGAAGCAGTCTTGTTCGACACCTATTATGAAGATAGGCCTGCCGGCGCCACCCGCAGTAAGCAAAAACCAACCGGCAAGACGCCCGAGTTCCGGGATTTTCACATTAGTCATATCGACTGCCGGGGCGCTGCTACCGCCATCGCCATCACCGGGCTCCCGCAGATGCCCGTGAGCAATATCGCCTTTGACAGCGTGATCATCCAATCGAAGAAAGGCCTGATCGCCACACAGTGCCGCAACATCACGCTGCATGATGTCAGACTCGATGTCGAAGACAAACCTGCGATCCAGGCGGACCAGACGGCAGAGGTCAAGGTCGAGTAACGGCCGGAGCCGCGAAAAACGTGTCGACGCCGCGCCTGTCAGGCGCTTTTTATTCGAGGCCTTCCCCCGGTTATTCGGGGCCTTCGCCGGTTATTCGGGGCCTTCGCCCAGCTGTTCGCGGTCCTCGCGCTGGGCGCGGATCATCCCGGCATAATCCTGATGTTTGAGCATGGCGTCGACGACGCGGGCGATCCGCCTGGTCCGGGTGCCTTCCGTTTTGGCAGACTTGATCCAGTTGCCGAAATAGTTCTGATGGGACGGGGGAAGGCTTTTAAAATATTCCAACGCCCGGGGTTCGTCGGCCAGACATTCGAGCAGGTCCTTTGGTGGGGTGATCTGTTTGGCGTCGACTTCGAGCTCTACCTGCAGGGACGCGCCCTTTTCCTTGCGGATGGCTTTCCGGACCTCGGCTTTCAAGGCCAGGATAAAATCTCCTCCTCCCATGGGGATCAGCGCCATCCCGCTGATGGGATGCGCATCCAGCCGTCCTTTGACGCGGAACGATTTCTTGTTATCCGGTTTGAGCTGCCGGGCCTGGGCGGCGGGAACCTTGATATAGCTCCACCCCGTCTTTTCGCCCATTTCTTTGAATTGCAGTATCGTGGTCTTGAAACGTATCATAAAAAAGCCGCCTGGCGGGGATAAAAAAAGCCGCCCGGTGACGGGCGGCTTAAAGTTATGCTCTTTTCTTTTTCTGTTTCAAGGCTTCCTCGATCCCCTTTTTCAGGTTCTCGAGCGTCGGTTTCCCGGTGAACAGCACACCGTTGATAAAGAAGGCCGGCACATCCCGAACCCCTTTGTTCAACCCTTCCAGCAGATCGCTCCGGACCTGCCAGCCATATGTGGAGTTTACCAGGTTATCCAGGAATTTCTTATTCACCACGCCTACGTCCTTGGCATATTCCCGGAGGCTGATCGCCCCCAGCCGGCGACGGTGGGCGAATAACATCGAATGCATTTCCCAGAACTTTCCCTCCTGGGCTGCCCCAAGAGAAGCTTCCGCCGCCTTCATCGCGTGTTGGTGGATCTTGGTCAACGGGAAATGCCGGAAATTGAACCTCAGCTTCCCATTGTATTGCTCCAACAGCTTTACTACCACGTCGTTGACCTTCGCACAGGCTTCGCTTTCATAGTCCCCATATTCCATCAGGGTGACGGGGGCTTTTGGATCACCCACGAAAACATCCTTCGTAGGAATGATCTCGACTAGTTCTTTTTTCATTATTTGTACAACATCCGGCCGCCGCTTTTGTTCGGTCAAAATGACATTATTTTCTGGAAGCCTCTACCTGCGGATGCTCGTTCCGGAAAACGACCACCCCATCGAATACGTCTACCAGCACCGGATAAGTCCGATCAATATCACCAGCCAATATCTTCTTGCTCAATTGATTAACTATCTCTTTCTGAATTAAACGTTTAAGTGGCCGTGCGCCGAATTGCGGGTCAAAACCGTTCTCGGCCAGGTAGTCGATGGCATAGTCGCTGAATTGTAGATTGATGCCATTTTTGGCAACCAGCTTTTGCAGGTTCTCCAACTGGATGCGGATGATCCCCCTGATCTCGCCTTTCAGCAAGGGTTGGAACAGGATGATCTCGTCGATCCGGTTCAGGAATTCCGGGCGGATGGTTTGCCGAAGCAGGTCCACTACTTCCAGCCGGGTCCGGTCCATGACCTCTTCCCGGTTTTTTTCGCTGACCTTCTCGAAATTAGCCTGAATGATCTGGCTGCCCATATTGCTGGTCATGATGATGATCGTATTCTTGAAGTTCACCACCCTGCCCTTGTTATCGGTCAACCGTCCATCGTCCAGCACCTGCAACAGGATGTTGAACACGTCCGGGTGGGCCTTTTCGATCTCATCCAGCAGGACCACGCTATAGGGTTTGCGGCGTACGGCCTCGGTGAGCTGCCCGCCTTCGTCATATCCTACATAGCCGGGAGGCGCGCCGATCAGCCGGCTCACCGTATGTTTTTCCTGGTATTCGCTCATATCGATCCTGGTCAGCATAGTTTCGTCATCAAAGAGATAGCCGGCCAGGGCCTTTGCCAGTTCCGTCTTACCCACGCCCGTGGTACCCAGGAAAATGAACGATCCGATGGGGCGTCTGGGGTCCTGCAACCCGGCCCTGCTCCTGCGGATCGCATCCGCAACGGCTTCGATGGCCTCGTCCTGTCCAACGACTCTTTTGTGCAGCTCGTCTTCCAGGTTGAGCAGCTTTTCTTTTTCGCTTTGGAGCATCTTGGCGACCGGTATACCGGTGGCCTTGGCTACCGCCTCGGCGATATCCTCCGCATCTACCTCTTCCTTCATCAACCGGGTACCGGCATTCATTGCGGCCAGCTGCCGGCTGTAATCATCGATGATCTTTTCCTGTTCCTTGATCTTGCCATACCGGATCTCGGCCACCTGGCCATACTGCCCTTCGCGCTCCGCCTTTTCCGCCGCCAGTTTGAGATCCTCGATCTCGGCTTTGGCGTTCTGTACCTTCTCCACGAGTTCCTTTTCCTGTTTCCATTTAGCTTTCAATGTATCCCTGGACACGCTCAGGTTACCGATCTCCGCGCTAAGCTCTCTCAGCTTTTCTTCATCTCTCTCCCGCTTGATGGCCTCGCGCTCGATCTCCAGCTGCCGGATCTGCCGTTCCAGCTTGTCCAGCTCTTCGGGCATCGAGTTCATCTCCAGCCGAAGTTTCGCGGCGCTTTCGTCCACCAGGTCGATGGCCTTGTCCGGCAGGAACCGGTCCGTGATATAGCGATGCGAGAGCTCCACGGCGGCGATGATCGCTTCATCTTTGATCCGGACATGGTGGTGCGTTTCATAACGGTCTTTTAGTCCGCGTAAAATCGAGATCGCATCATCCACAGAAGGTTCGTCGATCATGACCTTCTGAAACCGGCGTTCCAATGCTTTATCCCGCTCAAAAAATTTCTGGTATTCGTTTAACGTCGTCGCACCGATGGCCCGGAGCTCACCCCTGGCCAATGCCGGTTTCAATATATTGGCGGCATCCATGGCGCCCTCGCCACCACCGGCGCCCACCAATGTATGTATCTCGTCGATAAACAGGATGATCTCGCCATCGCTGCCGGCTACCTCCTTGACGACGCTCTTCAACCGTTCTTCGAATTCGCCTTTATATTTTGCCCCGGCGATCAGCTGGCCCATATCCAATGCAAAGATCACCTTGGACTTTAAATTATCGGGAACGTCACCATTGACGATCCGATGGGCCAGGCCCTCTGCGATCGCCGTTTTACCTACGCCGGGTTCGCCGACGAGGATCGGGTTGTTCTTGCTGCGGCGGCTCAGGATATGCAGGGTCCGCCGGATCTCCTCGTCACGGCCGATCACCGGGTCCAGTTTGCCCTGGCGGGCGAGCTCATTGAGATTCTTGGCATATTTATTCAACGCGTTGAATGTGGTTTCCTGGGTCTGACTATTCACCGTCGATCCTTTCCGGAGATCCTTGATCGCCGCGACAAGCCCCTTTTCCGTTAGACCGGCATCCTTAAGCAGCTTGGCCGTATTATCGTTTCCCTGTACCAGTCCCAGGAGCAGGTGCTCGACGCTCACGAACTCATCCCCGAACTGTTTCAGATCCGAACCCGCACGCAGCACGACATTGTTCAGCTCGCGGCTAATGGTCTGTGCCGGCTCCGTCCCGTTGACCCTGGGAAGCTTTTGAATGGCTTCATCCAGCTTGCTGTCGACAAAAGCCACGTTCACATTGTTCTTTTTCAGCAGGAACTCCACCGGAGAATCTTCTTCCGCCAGCAACGCCTTGAGAAGATGATCCGTATCTATGGCAGGGTTCGAACTGTCGAAAGCCAATTGCTGCGACTTCGCGATCGCCTCCTGGGCCTTGATAGTGAAATTATTCAGGTTCATATATTTATGATTTTCCGTTTTAGCTTAATAAATAGTAAACTTGTGACGCAAAATCCAAACCAGGACCTCAATCCAGTATTTATGTCATATAAACGCTCAGCAACCTGCCGGCGCTTCAGTTTGTTCGCTTTAAGCCTGCTATTCTGTCTGTCCGCTTTTTCCCAGTCGTCTTTCGACGCCGTTGATCAGCTGTTGAAGCAGAACCAAAAAGCTTTTGGCGGCGGATATGCCGTAGTCGTCTGGAAGGATGGAAAGGTAGTCTATCAAAAACAGGCCAGTTCCGATTTTACTCCCAAGATGCAGGCGCCTATTGGCCGGGCGGGGGACTGGATGACGGCCGCGCTGGTGATGACCTTTGTCGATGAAGGCAAGCTGTCGCTCGACGACAAGGTGACGCAGTATATCCCACTTTTTGGAAAATACATGAAGGGGTATATCACCATCCGCAATTGTCTTACCAATACCACCGGCATCAAGACGGACGAGAGCGTTGAAAAGCCCCTGGCCAAGGTCCGCTATGAGACCCTGGAAGACATGGTCAATACATACGCCAACAAACACGACATTGCTACCAATCCGGGCACGGAGGTATTTTACAGCTCGCTGGGGCCGAATATCGCGGGCCGGGTGCTGGAAGTGATCTCCAAAAAGAGTTTTGGCCGGCTGATGATGGACCGCATCGTTCGTCCCTGCAAGATGCATGGCACCAGTTTCGTCAACGAGGATGGCAATGCGGATGATCCGTCCAATGGCGGCCGGTCGAGCGCCAATGATTATATCAATTTCCTGGCGATGCTGCTGAATAAGGGGATGTTCGACGGAAAACGTGTCCTCAGCGAAAAAGCGGTCCAGGAGCTGGAGACGGCGCAATTCGCCTCTTTGCCCGTCAAATACATGCCAAAAGAATTACAGGGCGATCATACGGCCCTGGGCAATTATCCCGGCAATGCCGGTGGCACGCTGCTGGTCAGTCCGGATCTGATGGGCACGGCGGCCTGGATCGACAAATGCCGCAATTATGCCGCCGTACTGATCGTGGAGAAGCCGCAGGAAGAGAAGAAACCCATCTATCAGAATCTCATTAACCTGGTTGGACAAGCCATCGGTGGCGCCTGTGAATAATCGGTGGCGCCTGTGAATAAAAGTGCCGCGCGGCTGGGGAGGCGGCGCTATTCTTTTTTCACCAGCACGACCCGCTGGTTATCGGCCTGGTATAGCTGCTCGTAGAATTTGACCAGCGCCGCATATTCGGCAGGCGGATACCGGCCGGTGGATTGTTGCAGATACCGGTAATAGATCAGCTTATCGTCCTCGAACCGGACATTGGACCGGTAGATGCCGAAACGTCCCTGGATCGAAACGTCCCTGGGCATGGCCTCAGTCTGATAACCCGCCGGTATGCCAATGACGACGCTGTCGATATCGGTATAGGCCCGGTCCGTGATATAATCGTATTTACGGATACTGTCGGCCGATAGTCTTATCCGGCTGCGGTCGAAGACATCGGGGACGATGAAAAGCCGTTTACCCGAAACGCCGGCATAGTTCGGCGCCAGCACATGCAGGTCTTCCCTGACTACCGGCTTTGGTCCCTTTTCCTCCTCA
>DASZOW010000714.1:0-9367 GCA_035550615.1 Puia sp. | reverse complement strand
CGTGACGATAAGCCCTTCCACGTCTTCTATGGAAGCATACAGCTCTTCATACGTGATCTGTGGGGAGTACTGAACGGTAAAGCCTTTTTCGGTAAGGGTCCGGGTCAGGTATTCATGAACTTTGGCAGTGACGATAGCTTTTTTCATCTTTTGATTTTGTAGTGGTCATTTATCTCATCTTCCAGGTTAATTGGGCAAATTCATCGATCGTCAGCTGTTCGGCGCGGCGGTCGAAGATCGGGTCCTGCAGGACGGTTTCGTCAAAAAGCGACCGGACGGCATTTCTCAACATCTTTCTGCGTTGGTTAAAAGCCGTCTTCACCAACAGCGAAAAGCTTTTTTCGTCCCTGAAGGCCGGCGCCTGCCGGGGTGTCAGCCGGATAACGGCACTTTTTACTTTCGGCGGCGGGTTAAAACATTGTTCATGGACCTCGAACAGATATTCGACGGTGAAGAAAGCCTGAACCAGGACGCTGAGAACGCCATAGGTCTTGCTGCCGGCGGCGGCCGCCACCCGCTGCGCCACCTCCTTCTGGAACATGCCCACCATGGTTTCGAGCGTCTCTTTCCAAGAGACCATCCTGAACAGGATCTGCGAGGATATATTATAAGGAAAATTGCCGATGACGGAGAAGCGGCCTGCGAACGGGGGGTCGATATCGAGGATGCTGGCATGGATGATCTTTCCCTGGAGCGCCGGCCAGGTCTGTATGAGATAGCCGATCTTCTCTTCGTCCAATTCCACCGCCCTGAACTCGATGCCGGGGATCTCCAGCAGGAGACCGGTGAGCGCCCCGCCGCCGGGGCCCACTTCCAGCAGGCGGGTAAGGCCAATGTCTGGCCCTTTGGCTGAAGCCTTCCCGCCATGTTCGCTTTGGCCGGCAGCCTGATCCGCCGGCCTGGGGGCCTGGCCCAATGCGGCTACGATCTTGCGGGCGATATTTTCGTCTCGCAGAAAATGCTGGCCGAGCGACTTTTTCAGGGTATACATGGGGTGCAAAATTACGGCGTCGCAGGGGACTGCGCAATAAATCGTATATTTAGCCCCAAACCGGGCAGGGTCCGGTTCGTACGCAAAAGCGTACAGATCAAAAACTTCAAACGCATGAGTCAACCACAACAAAAACCGGTGATCGGGGTCTCTGTAGGGGACGTCAATGGGATCGGGACCGAGCTGATCATCAAGACCTTTTCCGATCATCGTCTGTTGGAATTTTGTACGCCACTGATCTTTGCGTCGAGTAAGCTGATCAATTTCTATCGGAAGTCATCTCCCGATATGAACTTCAACTATCAGAATACCAAGGACTTCACGCGCATCGCGCACAAGCAGATCAACATCTTCAACTGTTGGGAGGAGGAGATAGCCATAGCACCCGGCCAGCTCACCGATGTCGGCGGCAGCTATGCCGTCAAATCCCTGACGGCGGCCGTCGAAGCGCTGCGGGACAGGAAGATCCAGGGACTGGTGACCGCGCCGCTCCATAAGAAAAATACCCAAAGCGCGGCTTTTGATTTTACCGGGCATACCCCCTATCTGAAATCCGCTTTCAACGTCAACGATGTGCTGATGCTCATGGTCTCGGACAACTTCAGGGTCGGTCTGGTCACCGAGCATGTGCCGGTCAAGGATATCGCCAAATACATAACCCGGGAAGCCATTCTGAGCAAGCTGAACATCTTTCGCGACAGCCTGATGCGGGATTTTGGTATCGACAAGCCGAAGATTGCCGTCCTGGGTCTCAATCCGCATGCCGGTGACGAAGGGCTGGTCGGCCGGGAAGAAGAGGATATCATCAAACCCGCCATCAAGGATGCCAAGCATAACATGTTGGTTTTCGGGCCCTATAGCGCCGATGCCTTCTTTGCCCGGAATTATCAAAGCCGGTTTGATGGGGTGCTGGCCATGTATCACGATCAGGGGCTTATTCCCTTTAAATCCCTGGCCAGCGGCGAGGGCGTAAACTTTACCGCCGGGTTGCCCATGGTAAGGACCTCGCCGGATCACGGCACCGCCTTCGACATCGCCGGTAAGAACAAGGCCGACAATACCAGCTTTATTGCAGCTATCTATACGGCGCTCGATATTATACGAAACCGGCAGGAATTTGACGAGAACAGGAGTAACCCGCTCAAGAAGATGGGCGCTACGGTCCTTGCAAATGCCGTCGATGAGAAGATCGATGAACAGGGGCGTTCCACGCGGCGGGATCTTACTTTTTAGCCAGCCTCCTCGTAAGAATATGATTATCAAAGCGGAGCTCTTGGCGCCGCTTTTTTTTGCAGGCCGGCTTGCAAAAACAGGAATTGATCTCTATCTTTGATCAATCTACCAGGGGTCTGTCCCCTAAATACAATCTCCCCGAAAAACAAAATTCCAGCATCTTAATTAATTCCAGCATCTTAATTTTCGATCTCTAGTTCCTCTGAATCACCTCTCTGGATCTCTCATTCATTCACCTTCTGAAAATTACAAAGATGAAAAGGAACTTGTTAACGGTATTGTTTTTCGCACTCGCTTTCCAACCCCTGTTTGCGGGAACCTCCCCGGCTGTTACCGACAATTTTAATTCCCGTCCCGGTTCGAGACTCACCGAAGTCAAAGGGCTTTTACAAGGGCAATGCTGGTTCTTCTCCGATTTCGATATTAACCGCGGCGGCTGGACGCCCAATATAGAGGGTGATGGAGCCATGGTGTCGGGCACCGGCGCCAGCGCCACCGAGCGTACGGGCATCGAGACTCCCCTGCTGGATCTGAGCGGCAGTACGCCGGTGTCATTTACCTATAGCTTCAACATTGCCGTCAGCGATCGCCGCTGGTTCAAGATCGTGGCTGTCGATGGCAAAGAGAATCCCATTTCCGTGCTGGATAGCCTCGAGCTGACAGGCAGTGATCCCAATCATACCTATAAGTATAGCAAGAATTTTTCGCTTGCCGGCGTCTATAAGTTATATATCAACTACCAGGGTATCGGCGGCAGCGAGCGTATCGCCATCGATCAGCTGAGCGTCGGCGCCGCGCCGCATTATGCCAATTCCCCCTGTAATGTAGCTCCGGTATCCCTGCGGGACAAATTCGCGGGTACTGCTTCTCATACCGCCAGCGGCAATGTCCTGAGCAATGACTACGACCCCAATCACGAAACCATGACGGCCTATCTGCTTTCCGAATCTCCCGACGGCCGCGTGGATCTGCGCAAGGACGGCGCGTTTCAATTCACCCCCAAACAAGGGTTCACCGGCAGCTCCACCCAGTTCAGCTATAAGGTCTGCGACGATGGCTCGCCGGCGCTGTGTTCCATCACCACCACGGCTACTATCAAGTTCCCCAGCAAGAGCACCCTGCTGAGCTTCCAGGCCTTGTACGGCCGGAAAGAAACCGCGATCAATTGGAACACCGCCACTGATAACCACAGCAAGACCTTCGAGATCGAAAGAAGCCTGGACGGTACTTATTACAAAAAAGTCGGCGAGGTGGCCGCTGACGGCGCCCAGAATGGGCAATATACCTTTATCGACAAGATGCATGAGGCCGAGCGCCGGAACGATCTCTATTATCGTCTGCGGCAAACGGATGGCGCGGGCCGGGTCACCTATTCCAAAGTATTGCTCGTCCGTTCTTACGGCACCCGGAGCGTCGAAGCGGTCAGCGTAACGCCTGATCCTACCGTCAACGATATCCAGGTCAATGTACAGTTAAAGGAGAAGTCTTTTGTGGTGATGCGCGTTACTGACGGCAATGGCAGCGAGCTGATCAAACAGACCGCGATGGGCGCCAATGGTAACAACACTTATGATATAGAAGGGACCTCGCAGCTGCAGCCGGGCATGTATCAGCTCGAGGTGATCATCAACAGCAATGAGCGGTTGACGATGAAGCTGGCAAAGAGTTAACGATCGCTTGGCAGGATATATGGCCGCTCCCCCTGGGAGTGGCTATTTTTTTATGTTAAGATAGCTTTGAAGATCCCGCACATATTCTTCGAAGGCCTTGATGCCCTCGGGCGTGATCTTGCAGACGGTCTGCGGGTAATTATCCTTGAACGTCTTGGTAACATCGATATAGCCGGCTTCCTTGAGCTTGTTGATCTGTACGCTCAGGTTACCGGCGGTGGCGTCCGTCTTTTCCCGGAGATAGGTGAATTCCGCTTCTTTGACCGAGATCAGCAGAGAGACAACGGCCAGTCGAAGTTGGGAATGCAATATCGGGTTAAGATCTTTAAACATGTTGTTGCTTGGCTTTGAGGTAGCGTTTTCTAATGATCAGGCCCGGGATGAACCAGGCGGAAACAGCGCCGGCGGTAATGCACAGCAGGGTATACGGGTAACCGATGCGAAGACTGATGAGGGCGAGTATCCAGCAAATGATACCCCCGATCACCATGGGACGGAAACGACGAGCGTATCCAGTGGCGAAGGTCGGCACGCCATACAGGCCGAGATAGATGGCCGGCTCACCATTCGAAGGATAAAGGTTAAAGATGAAGCTCAGCATAAAGACGGCAATGGCAAAAGCGATCCAGATCCCGCCCATGAGGTCCTGGTCGTAAGGCTTATGTCTACGGGCTTTGGCCTCCCGGACAGCGATGAAGCCCTGTACGATGGCGGCAACTATCGTCAGCAGCCACACCGCGTTCAGCGCCGGAGACCACTTAAAATACGCTGTTGCAAAAGCCACCAGGCTGCAGAACGTAATGACGCTGCCCCATAGAAGTGCGCTAAGGCCGGTGCCGAGATAATCCCGCCTGGCCCTGGTGATCATTTTTGTGATAAGCGCCAGGCTTTCCTGGCTCGTGAATTCTTTTTCTTGTTCCATTTGTGAAAGTTAAGAAGCCCGGGCGGCAAAGCCGCCCGGGCTTCACATTAATTATTGACATTGTGCGAGCATATCTTCCGCTTGTTTCCGGCCCCAGGTGGGATATAGCGGTTTGGGTTGGGCGCTTTTGTACAGGGCGATGGATTTTTCGAATACCGGTTTGGCTTTATCCTTGCCGCCGCCGAACTGGGACGGGGTATTGAAAAGGCTCATGGCCTGGAGGTAGTACAGGCGCGGGTTATTGGGATCGAGGGCGAGACCCTTCTGCAAAGCGGCCGAAGCGTCTTTACCGTTGGTGGCCCAGCGGGATTGCGGATCGACGAGCATCTGCTGCGTAGCGGCCATATTCTCGACGGCATAGGTCTCTGCATTCTTTTCGATGGCCTCCGCCTTTGACAGATAGGCGTTGATCTTCGCGGCGTTGGCATCCTTGTCCGTGGTAGCGGGCATCCAGCCGATCCATGTCTGGGCCAGCGCGGCATAATAATAAGGCAGCCATTGCGTCTTTTCGGCATCGCCGATGCGATCGAAGGTGCTGGCCAGGCTCAGAAGCTGGTCGACGGACTTAGCCGAATCGAGCAGGCTGATGTTTTTCTGCATGGCTTCGGTGTACCTGGAACTTTGAGCGCTCGCGGCCACCGATATCAGCAGAGCGATGGCAAGAAGAGTTTTTTGCATAGTTGTAGTTTTTAGCGGCGGCCCCCCCGGGCCACCTGTTTATAGATTGTTGTTGATAGCATCTTGTGACCGGTCGACACCCCAGCTGAGGAAGCAACCGATGAAATAGAACCGGTTGGCGGGCGGAGTTATCGGCTGATTGTAAAGCCCGCTATAAGAGAAATTATATCCATAGACCGCATTATAGCCCAGGACATTGCTGACGCTGGCAAAAAGTACTACAAAGGTCCGCGCCTTTGGATTGCTGAACGAGGGCACATATTCCGCGCTTAGGTTGAAGCTGTTGTAATCCCTGGTCTTACCCTGCTCCGCCAGGTTGTATTTGACGCCATCGAGGATGAAATCGTAGTAGGGACGGCCGGTAGCAAAGCTATAGGTCGCGTTGATACCGGATTTTAGCTTGGTAAAAAAGCGTTTCATGACGATGGAAGCCGTATGCGTGGCGGCAAAATTGGGCATCAGCTGTTCGGTGTAGTTGAGATAGTTCCGTTTGGTGTCGAGATAAGAATAGCTGATCCAGTAGTCGAAGTTCTTGATGCTCTTCTTGTCGCGCCAGAACAGCTCGATCCCTTTGGCGTAACCGCTGCCGGTATTGTTATATGTCGAGTAGAAATAGTTCACGGGTACGGTTTTGATCAGATCTTCATATTTCTTGTAATAAGCCTCCACCCGGAAGATACGATCCCTGGTCATCTTCTGGTAATTGATGATATAATGGGTAGCCCTGGTGAAACCGACATTCGTCGTATAGAACAGCTGGCTGTTTTCCGGTTTCTGGTAGAAGATGCCGTATGCCACCGAGATCTGCGCTTCCGGACCGGTGCGGTAAGCCAGCGACGCACGTGGTGCGAAATCGGACCTATTGATCACGGAAGAGTGTTCATATCGGGCCCCGATCTTTGCGGCCAGCGCATTCGTAAGATAGATATCCGTTTCGGCGAAGAGGGAGTTGAAGTTATCCTTGAATTTGAACATTGTGTCGATGCCGTATTCCGGGGTATGGTATTTCTGATAATTATAAGAATACCAGTATTCGCTCCCGAAGCGGATGGCGCTGAGGGCGCCTAGCTTTTTGTCGAAGACGGCGCGAACCTGGGAAAGATCCTGGCGCTGGTCGGTATTAAAGGTCTTGTAGTTCATCCAGAACACCGAGTCGGGGAATGACTTGGGTTGGTTGTTCATGTTTTCGACCCTTTGGGCCAGATTGTCGAGGTTGGTGCTGTAGCTTGCGCCCAGATCCATCTTCCAGCCGTTGCTGAGATATTCCCGCCAGCTGAGGTTGTTATACCAGTTGTGATTGGTGAGCCCGAACGCGTCTTTGCTGTCGAGGCTATCCCAGTCCTGGCGGCGAAGGCCGAGCGTGTTATAGGCAAAGGTGGTGTAGTATTTGATCATCCCGCCGCCTTTGGTGCGGATGCGGAAATTGGCGTCGCCGTTATGGAATTGCGGCATCCGGAAATAGTCTACGTCCTGCGGCACTGCCTTGAAATAGGCGTAGGCGTTGACATAATTATAGCTAAAGCCATAGGAGGACTGTTTGTCCTTGGCGAGCTGTTGAGTACCCACGCCCACCACCAGCGGGGAGATGGTCGCGTCTATCTCCGATTTTTCGGGCAGATCTATGGATTCCAGCAGAACTACCGAGGAAAGGGCCTGGCCGTAGAGCGCCGAGTAACCGCCGGTGCTGAATACGGTCCCTTTGAAGAGAAAGGGCGAGAACCGGCCGCGTTGGGCGATGTCGGGAACGCTGGTATAGTAGGGGTTGTTCACAAGCGTTCCATCGATATATTGTTTGGCTTCATAGCCCGCGCCGCCGCGGACAAAGAGTCCTTCCTGTTCACCCACCTGCTGAGCGCCGGGCAGGGTCTTGAGCGCGGCCGTGATGTCGGCGTTGGAGCCGGCGGTCGTGGCTACGTCCAGAGAGCTCAGAACGGCCCCGCGTTTGGCGTCGCCGGCCGTAAAGGAGCCTGCCGTGATGGTGACCGCTTTCAGTTCGCTGAGCGCTTCTTTGAGAACGATATGGAGGGTGATGGGTGTGCCGTCGAGGGTCACCGGCTGTTCTACCGGGTTATAGCCGATATTGGAGGTGATCAGCGTAAACGATCCCCGGTCGCTGGCGTTGAAGTGGAAGTTGCCCAGGGAGTCGACGGTGGCGCCGTCGTAAGAGTCTTTGATCGTGATGCTGGCGCCGCGGACCGGGTGGCCTTTGCCGTCTTTGACGGTGCCCGAGATGGGCGTCTGGGCGTGGACCCAGATGACGAGCAGGAGTAAGGCAATGGATATGGTTGGTGTTCTCATTTTTGTCAGTTGTTACGGCTAAGGTAGTTTGGTTTATTTTGTAAACCAAACTATTATATAAATTTCTTTATGGATCTCGGTGGGCGGCTGGGAAGCAGCGGTGAGTGGAGGGTGGGGGCCGGTGGAAGACGGACGAACGCAAGCAGGGACAGCCAGTGGTCCGGCAGTTGGGGGCCGGGGTGATTACCGGAGGCGCGCCAGCCAGGGCAGCCTGTGTTTCGGCGGGGAGGCGGGTGGGCTGGTGGAAGCAAAAAAAAGCCAGGCTTAGACAAGCCCGGCGGTTGTTGATCGTACCCTTTAAAACTAAACTCTTAGAATATATTGTCGGACAGCTACCCTACCTTCTGGCGCCAAGCCAAAGGATAAGCGTCGCCACTTTGATAATCAGATGAATACGGGATAACCGCGTAAGAGGAGTCGATGTTTTCAGTACGGATCCCCTGGCGCTACATAGCCCGGTCTCTTTTTCCGCTATTGCACGGATAGCTTTGCTAAAGTTTGACCGCAAGGTCGATTCAAGAAAGGATTGGAAATAAAATGTAAGGGATTGTTTTTCGGGGAGCTTGGAGAGGTGTCTGTGATGACGTTGTAAAGATTGCCAAAAGTTTTTAAATCTGCAAGTGTTTGTACCTGTTTTTTATAAAAAGCAGAAGCCGTAAAAGGCAGAAGCGATAAAAAGCAAAAGCCGCTCCCGGGGGAGCGGCCTCTGTCGATAGGAAGTTTATTTGTATTGTGGGATGAGCCCGTTTGCCAGCTCGACCATTTTCTTGACACCGTCGTCAGGTAGATTCCCGACTTTAAATTCAGCCAGTACGTCCGGCAGTTTGTTCTCCATCTCCATAAGGAAATGATCCTGGAACTCGCCGACCTTGCTGACCTTGACCTGGCGCAGCAGACCCTGTGTACCCAGATAGATGATGGCTACCTGTTTTTCCACGGGGAAGGGCGAGTATTGCGGTTGCTTGAGGATCTCCACGTTACGCGCACCCTTGTCGATAACCAGCTTGGTCGCCGCATCGAGGTCGCCGCCGAATTTGGAGAAGGCTTCCATCTCGCGGTAGAGCGCCTGGTCCAGCTTCAGCGTACCGGCCACCTTCTTCATGGATTTGATCTGGGCGTTACCACCTACGCGGCTAACGGAGATACCTACGTTGATGGCGGGGCGGATACCGGCGTTAAAGAGGTTACCTTCCAGGAAGATCTGTCCGTCGGTGATCGAGATCACGTTGGTCGGGATGTATGCGGATACGTCGCCGGCCTGGGTCTCGATGATGGGAAGGGCCGTGAGCGAGCCGCCGCCTTTTACGAGATGACGGATGGATTCGGGCAGATCGTTCATATTCTTTGCTACGCCATCATCGGCGATGATCTTGGCGGCGCGTTCGAGCAGGCGGCTATGCAGATAGAATACGTCCCCGGGATAGGCTTCGCGGCCCGGCGGGCGGCGCAGCAGCAGCGAAACCTCGCGGTACGCCTGCGCGTGCTGGGTGAGGTTATCGTAGATGATCAGGACGTCTTTGCCCGCGTACATCAGCTCTTCGCCCATCGCGCAGCCGGCGAAGGGGGCGATCCACT
>DASZOW010000713.1:0-10798 GCA_035550615.1 Puia sp. | reverse complement strand
GGCCAGTCCATTGAAGGCCGGTATCATCAGCGCACAAAGCAACGTCGATAACATAAAAGCCAGGAACGCCAGTACAAGCGATTCGCCGAGAAACTGCCCGGTCAATTGCACCCGTCCGGCGCCGATCACCTTACGGATGCCCACTTCCCTGGCCCGCTCCGTCGACCGCGCCGTAGTCAGATTGACAAAATTGATCGCTGCGATCAACAAAATAAAACCGCCGATGATGCTCAGGATATAGACATCATGGATACTGCCTTTCTCCAGCGAAGACCGGTCGGAGCGGAGATACACGTCTTTGAGCGGCTCCAGCGAAAGCCGGTAGTGTTGCTGGTTCTTCCGCATCTCGCTCCCGATCCTGGATTCGAGGAACGCCGGGAACTTTTTTTCCAGCGCCCCGGCATCGGCGCGCGGCCTGAGCAACAGATAAGAATAAACGCCGAAATTCTCCCAGTCCTTGTCATAGGTGGAATCGCCGGACTTGAACGTGCTCAGCGCCACCAGCGCATCGGCCTTCAACAGCGTGTTCTCCGGCATATCTTTCATGACACCCGTAACGGTCCCAATATTATTGCCGTCGGTCAGGATCAGATGTTGGCCGATGGGGTCCTGTTTCCCGAAATAGCGTTTGGCGGCCGTTTCAGAAAGGACCACATTCCAGGGATCACGCAAAGCGGTGGCGGGATTGCCCCGTAGCAGGGGAAAATCAAACAATGAGAAGAACGTACTGTCGGTAAAAGCCATATGGCTCTCCTGGAACTTGATGTCCCCTTTCCGGAAAAGTATGCTTTGCGGCCAGAACCGCACGAAATTCTCTATCTCCGGGAAAGCCTGCCGGATATTGATGGCCATGGGCGGCGAGGTAATATCCACGGGCAGATTTCCATTGGGGGTTTTGATATCGCACACCATCCGGTAGATGCGGTCCCCCTTGGAATGAAACCCGTCATAGCTAAGCTCGAAACGTACATATAGAAAGACCAGGAAACATGCCGACATCCCGATGGTAAGCCCGGCGATATTGAGTATGGAAAAGACGCGATGCCGCCAGAGATGCCGGAAAGCGGTCAGCAGATAGTTTCGTAGCATAAGGGAGCTTTGTATCTAATATACCGAACCTCCCTCTCAACACCGGCGGCTAACGCAGCCGGTCGACGCTTTTAACTAATTTTTGATCTTTGATGATCCCCCGGCAGGCCAGGATCAGGAATACCGGGATCGCCAAGGCCAGCAATGCGCTCAGCGAGAACGTCCCGTCGACATAATTTTTATGGGCAAACCAGTAAAGGAGGATATTCACCAGCGACAATATGATCAGCCCGATCGTGATCAGCGTTTGACGGCTGCGATTCTTGTATAAGAAGATATCGACCAGCACGCCCAGGGCAATCACGACTCCGACGATCAACAGCCAGGGTGTGCTGGCTGCCGTGAGAAAATCGAGGATAGTCCCCTTGCCGGGGTCCGCCCGGTGCCCGCTGAAAAAGGAGAAGCGAAAAGTCAGCACTGCGCAGACGGCCGCGCAAAACATCCATAAGGTTTGTCTTCTCTGCAGCATATAGTTGGTTTAATTCTGTTCAGGTCCATGCAAGAGACATGCCGTGACGACTATGCGAGCCCGGGGTACAGCGGAAACTGCTTCATAAGCGTCGCCACATCTCCACAGATGCCCTTGAGCACATCGTCCTTTTCCGCATTTACCAGCGCCTTATCGATCAGCTCGACTACCGTGCCCATGTGCGACTCCTTCATCCCACGGGTGGTCACGGCCGGAACGCCGACGCGGATACCGGAGGTGATAAAGGCGCTCTTGTCATCGAATGGCACCATATTCTTGTTGACAGTGATGCCCGCCTTGCCCAGCGCGATCTCGGCTTTCTTACCGCTGATGTCTTTATTGCGGAGGTCTATCAGGAGCAGGTGGTTGTCCGTGCCGCCGGAAACGATATTATATCCTTTTGCGAGGAAAGCCTTGCTCATGGCCTGGCCATTCGCGATGATCTGTTTGGCGTAGACCGTAAAGTCGTTGGAGAGGATCTCGCCGAAAGACACGGCCTTGGCGGCGATCACATGCTCGAGCGGCCCGCCCTGGGTGCCGGGGAATACGGCCATATCGATGAGATTGCTCATCGGCCGGATGTTTCCTTTGACGTCCTTGAGCCCAAAGGGATTGTCGAAATCCTTTTTCATCAGGATGATACCCCCCCTGGGGCCGCGCAGCGTCTTATGGGTGGTAGAAGTTACAAAATGGCAATGTTCAAAAGGGCTGTTCAGCAGACCCTTGGCGATCAGCCCGGCCGGATGCGCCATATCACACATCACAAAAGCGCCCACGGCATCGGCAATTGCCCTGATGCGGGCATAGTCCCAGTCGCGGCTATAGGCGCTGGCGCCGCAGATGATCAGCTTTGGTTTTTCTTTTTTTGCCACCGACTCCATCATCGCATAGTCTACACGGCCGTCCTCACGACCTACCCCATATGACACCGGGCGATACAGCTTACCGGAGAAATTCACGGGTGAACCGTGGGTCAGATGCCCGCCCATGCTGAGATCGAGACCCAGGATCGTATCGCCGGGCTGCAGGATCGCGAGCATCAGCGCCGCATTGGCCTGCGCGCCGCTATGCGGTTGTACGTTGGCGTATTGACAGTCGAAGATCTGTTTGAGCCGGTCGATCGCGAGCTGCTCTATCTGGTCCACGATCTCACAACCACCATAATATCTTCTACCCGGATAACCTTCCGCATATTTATTGGTCAATACAGTGCCCATGGCTTGCATCACAGCCAGGGATGTGAAATTCTCCGAAGCGATCAATTCAATGCCGTGACGCTGCCGTTCCAATTCTTTCTCAATGAGGTCGAAGATGATGGTATCTTTTTGCATGGCCGCAAATTTAGGATAATTTCCCTAACTGAACGCAGTTCGGTCGTTCGCGAAGCGAACCGACATCATTGGAATTGAGGCAAAAAATTACATTTACCCAATGTTTTGCTGAAATTCTTTATTTTACGCCCGGTTTCGAGCAATCGGACCCACCAACTGAACATGAAAGCGATCATCCCCGTAGCAGGCGCTGGTACCAAATTACGTCCGCATACTTACACGCAGCCCAAGGCTTTGATCCCTTTAGCTGGAAGGACCATTCTCTCCATCATCGTCGACCAGTTGATGGAGGCCGGCATCACCGAATTCATCTTTATCGTAGGCTACCTGGGGGAAAAGATCCAGGACTTCGTAAAACAGAAATACCCACAGCTCAACGCACATTTTGTTTACCAGAATGAACGCCAGGGGATCGGCCACGCCGTATTGCTCACCCGGCATATCGTCGGCGAAGACGAGGTTTTTATCGTGCTGGGCGACACCATCTGCGAATACGACGTCAAGGATGTCCTCAGCCAGCCCCATTCCCTCCTGGGCGTCAAACGGGTGGATGACCCCCGCAATTTCGGGGTGGCGGAGCTGGAAGACGACGGGAGTATCGAGCGGGTGGTGGAGAAACCCCAGATCCCCAAATCCAACATGGCCCTGGTAGGCATCTACCGGATACGCGAGACATCGGTTCTCTTCAATTGCCTGGAAACCAATATCCGCAATCATGTGACCAGCTATGGCGAATACAATCTCACCGACGCCATCGAATGCATGATCCGCAACGGCGTAAAATTCCGCCCCTTCAAAGTCCAGAACTGGTTCGACTGCGGGAAAAAAGAGACCCTGCTGGAATCGAACGCCAAACTGCTAAAGAAGTTCGGCGGCACCATCGCGCCCGAACATCAGTTCGAGAATACCATCATCATTCAGCCCGTAAGCATCGCCCCCGGCTGCGATATCCGCAACTCTATCGTAGGGCCCAATGTGGCCATCGGGGAGAAGACCCGGGTCAACTACTCGATCCTCAAAGACTCCATCATCGGCTCCTTTGCCGATCTGTACGATATCGTCCTGACCCATTCCCTCATCGGCAGCGATACGGAGGTCAAAGGCGAATCCCGCAGCCTGAATATCGGCGACAATACCGAGATCGACCTCGGCGAAAGCTGATTTGCTCATCTGTAAGAAAAGTACTATATTAGTGGTGCCACCGGATACCAGCTAAACCTATAATATGGATGCGCCAAAAAAACTACTGTTTTTCCTGTTGCTCCTGCCGGCCTGCCTATATGCCAAGGCCGGTATCGGTAAAGTAGAGGGTGTGTTGAACGGCTATGTAACCGATGCCGTTACCAAGAAGCCGTTGTCCGGCGTCGTCGTCTGCGCCATGATCCCCGGCACCAAACTTCTCCAGGAAGTCGTCACCGATGCCGATGGCTATTTCCGGTTCATCGAGCTGCCCGCAGCCCAGGTCACCGTAGAATTCAACAAAAAGGGCTATCAATCCTTCAAGCGCCCGAACGTTACCATCAAGGAAAAGACCTCGGTAAAGCTCAATGTCGAGTTCACGCCCGATGATGATGACCTGAATTCCGCCAGCGAATATCCCGTCTTGCGCCTGCTCCAGGCCAATTAACTCTCATCCCCGCTAAAATAAGGAAACGGGACTGAGAACAGTCCCGTTTTTCTACTACACATGAGGCTTAAAATCTATCTGATGTTATGCCTGCCGAATTTGCTGGCCCATATCAAGTGGGCGACAAGGATATTCCAGGGTCCCTTCAGATTCTTACGATATCCTTCGTATAAAAGTACGCACCGAAAAGCGGAATGTTGCACCGGCGCTCCGCATTTTTTTGCCATTCATCCATTGGACTTTTCAGCGCTTTCAGCGAGATCCATCGAGCTAAGACGCTCGAAACGCCCATTTCCACATGGTCTTCCACGTTGGTTTTTTCCCGTACATGAGAATGCCCGTCCGGTAGATCCTGCCCGCCATCCAGACCGTTCCCAGGAAGCCGAGGATCAGCAGCAGCATGGAAAGCCCCAGTTGCCACCACGCCACCGTGGTCGGGATACCAAAGGGGATTCTCGCCATCATGACTATCGGGCTGCTGAACGGGACGATGCTCGCCCAGACCGCCAGCGGGCCCCCGGGGTCCTGAACCGCCGCCGTCATGATGAAAAAGGAGAAGATCACCGGCAGCGTAATAGGCATCATGAGGCTTTGAGCCTCCTGCGGGTCTTCATTGACGGCGCTGCCTACGGCGGCGAAAAGCGCGGAATAAAAAAGATAGCCGCCTATAAAATAGAAGAAGAAGAGAACAACGACCACACCCAGGTTGGCGCTGTCGACGGCGCTGTTGATCGCATAGATGCGGTTGGCGGCATCGCTGACATGGCCTGCAGCCGACGCATTACCCATCTGGCTGGCCTGCTGTACCTCCTGTACCTCTTTCCAGGTCTCGGCTGACACAAAACCCTGCGCTGCAACCGCGAGGCCTACCACCAATACGATCCACATCAGGAACTGGGTGAGACCCACGGCGCCGATGCCGGTGATCTTGCCCATCATCAGTTGAAACGGTTTCACCGAGCTGACGACGACCTCGGCGATGCGGTTGGTCTTCTCTTCCATGACGCCGCGCATCACCATGGCCCCATAGATAAAGGTGAGGAGATAGATCAGGATGCCGCTGACATATCCCACGGCAAAGGACATCCCCTGGTTGGAAGCCCTGGCCGTCTTGCCATTGTCTTCGAATGTCGCCAGCTCGGCGATATGCGAGGTGTTGCGGAGACTGTCGAGCCGGCCGCGACTGATCGTCGTCTTTTCATAGATCATATGATCCACGATGGCTTCATCGACACGATGCTCGAGATCGCCTCTACCGGCGAGGCTCAGTTGCGTTTTATATTTCAGCCGGTAGATGGTCCGCTGTCCTTCCGGTAGGACCGGGATGATCATGACGGCCGTACAGCCATGCTTTGCATAGTTGAGCGTATCGAGCCCGGGAGTGAAATCGAAGCTGATGGAGCTGTCGCTCTTGAGATAGTCTTTGAAATAGCCGTTGGCGTCGATTACCGCGATCCGTTGGCGCGTATGCGTCTGGGTGGAGATGAGCACCGAGCCGACGATGAACAGGATGATGACCAGTGGGAAGAGAAACGTCGACAGCAGAAAGGTCTTGTTCCGGACCCGGGTCAGATACTCCCGGCGGGTAATAAGCCAGATCTTACTCATATACGGTGGAATTGCCTGGCGTTGGGTGTCCCCTCGACCAGTTTGATAAAAATATCGTTTAGCGAAGGCAGGATCTCGGTAAAGGACGTGATGCCGTGACCGCGGTCGATAAAATAGCGGAGCACATCGTTAGGCCGAAAGCCTTTGGATATCTGCACTCTGAAGTGCGTGTCATCGGATTCCAATACCTGGAAGATGTTCGTATCCGGATCGATCACCGCAGGGCTGTCCAGCGTTATCCGGAACTCGTTTTCTTTGAATTCCTGTTTCACGCCCGAAACGGTGCCGTCCAGGATCTTTTTTCCCCGATTCATGAGGATAATATGGTCGCAGATCTCCTCCACCTGTTCCATGCGATGTGTGCTGAAGATAATGGAAGCCCCTTTTTTGGCCAGCGAATAGATCTCTTCCTTGATTAGATTCGAATTCACGGGGTCCAGGCCGCTGAATGGCTCGTCGAGGATGATCAGTTTTGGCTCATGTAGTACGGTGGTTACAAATTGCAGTTTTTGTCCCATGCCCTTGCTGAGGTCCTCCACCTTTTTGTTCCACCAGCTTTGCATCTCGAAACGGGCAAACCAGTCTTTGACCCGGCGTGTCGCTTCCTGGCGGCTGAGACCTTTGAGCTGCGCAAGATAGATGGCCTGCTCGCCGATCTTCATTTTTTTATACAGACCGCGTTCTTCCGGCATATAGCCGATACGTATGCTGTCTTTAAGAGCTGCAAAAGGCCGTCCTTCGAAGGTGATGCTCCCGGACTCCGGGTAAAAAATGCCGGTGATCATCCGGATCAGCGTAGTCTTACCGGCCCCGTTAGGACCCAATAGTCCAAAAATGGAGCCTTGTTCCAGCTCGAAGCTCAGCTGGTCGACCGCGGTCTGCGTCGCAAAGGTCTTTCGAAGATCCTTTACTTCGAGAATATTCATTGATATGGTGTTTTACAAGTTTGTCGCCTGGCGGATAATAATATTACATCGCCGCTATCCGGTCTGCCACCCGCTCCCCATCCATCGCCGCACTCACGATCCCGCCCGCATACCCCGCACCTTCCCCGCAGGGAAAAAGATTCGCGATCTGCGGATGACACAACGTTTCAGCGTCCCGTGGGATACGCACGGGCGAGGAAGTCCGCGATTCTGTGGCTACGACGACCGCTTCGTTGGTAAAATATCCTTTCATCTTCCGGCCGAACACCTCGAAGCCGCGTCTGAGGTCTTCAAAGACAAAATCCGGCAGGACCTCCTGCAATGCGACCGGGTGGATACCCGGAAGATAAGAACAGTCCGGCAGATCGGTGGAAGTGCGCCGGGCGACAAAGTCTGCCATGCGCTGTGCGGGCGCCACAAAACGGCCGCCTCCTGCTGCAAATGCCTTTTGTTCCACGGCTTGCTGAAAGGCGAGCGCTTTCAATGGCCCTTGTTTGTCGAAACGCGTCATATCTTTTTCTTCTACCGTGACCACGATACCCGAATTGGCGTATGGGTTATTACGCCGGGATGGCGACCATCCGTTGACGACCAGTTCGCCTTCATCCGTCGACGCCGGTGCAATGATACCGCCGGGACACATGCAAAAAGAAAAAACCCCTTTTCCACGGATTTGTTCCACGAGCGAATAAGCTGCCGGCGGCAGATAGGGCGAAGGTATGCCATAACGGATCGAATCGATCAAAGGTTGCGGATGTTCAATGCGTACCCCCAACGCAAAGGGTTTTGCTTCTATAAGGATCCCCTTCCGGTGTAGGAGCCTGAAGATATCGCGGGCAGAGTGGCCGGTAGCCAGGATCACCGAATCGCCGTCGAAACGTTCGCCGTCTGCTGTAGCGACTTCTTTGATCAAATTATCTTGTAGAACAAAATCTACAACCTTTTTTTCGAAGAGGAAGAGGCCGCCGCTATCCGTGATCTGCTGTCGCATGGCCTCGATGATGTGCGGCAGCTTATTGGTGCCGATATGCGGATGAGCGTCTACCAGGATCGTATGATCAGCGCCGAATTGTACCAGGAGACGGAGGATACGGTTGACATCTCCCCGTTTGGTGCTTCGGGTATATAGTTTACCATCGCTATATGTGCCCGCTCCGCCTTCGCCGAAGCAATAGTTGCTTTCCGGGTTGATCACGCCTTGTTTGTTGAGGGATGCCAGGTCCCGTCTTCTCGCACGGACGTCTTTTCCGCGCTCGAGGATCACGGGGCGGATACCCTTCTCGATGAGCCGCAGTGCTGCAAATAGACCCGCCGGTCCTGCGCCGATCACAAGCACCTGGCGGTCGGCTTTCGATACATCGGGAAATCTCGATGGCTCCGTCTTTGTCTCGCGGAAAGGCTCGCCGATAAAGAGTTGTATTGTCAGCAGGATCTTCGGTTGGCGTGCCCGGGCATCGATAGCGCGTCGCAGCAGATGGAAGCCGGTGATATCGGCTACGCTGTGGCCCGTCGCCATGGCCAGCTGTTCCTTCAGAAGGCGATCGTCTGCTGCTTCGGCCGGCAAAAGTTTTAACTCGATGATCTGTTGCATGTGGCAGACAAAAATACTATAAATAGTTCTGCCTGTTTGAGATATAAAATTCGTCTCTAGAACTACCGTAACACCGTGAAAACACGGGACGATGTTCCACAAAAAAAAAAATTCCGGAAATAAAAATGCAATCAAATAATTTGTATCTTCAATCACACCTCACAACAAACTCTACATTATGAAGCAAGGTTCGTTTACGTCGAAGATCACATCTTCCTTCTTCATACAAAGTAAGTTTGTTTCGTATCGGCAGATTCAGCTGCTGATTTACGCCTGGATCCACTACTATTGTCGTTCTATGCCTCGAGGAGGCGGTTGCTTTGCAACCGTTCCACACTTGCATTGATGTGAATAAGTCCTGAAGAAACGGTTTTTTAAGAAGTCAGCAACGGCCTGCGAATGGTATCGGAATATTTTTGCAAGACTTCAAATACTCAAGCTGGATGTGAGTCTTGTAGAAAAAAAATGATTCTTTCTGTTGTATGGTAAATCTGTATTGAACACAAAAAAAACACGTGAATAAAAAATTTTTTATTTCCTGAAAAGTTTTGATATTCGCCGCCCTGCGCAACTTTTTAGAATCCGAATTCCTGAGACCTGTTTTTGATACTACTTTTCTTAAATCGGCATAAAAATTGGTTATTGTATAATGGCAAAAACGTTTGACAAAGTTTGGAGTCAATGCTTGGAAATAATCAAGGATATAGTAGAGTGGCAGCATTATAAAACGTGGTTCGAGCCGATCAAACCTGTGGAGTTGCGCAACAACGTTCTGGTGATACAGGTCCCTAGTCAGTTCTTTTACGAATACCTGGAGGAACATTATGTAAATTTACTAGCGAAGACCTTGAGGCGGATTTTGGGGAAGGAGGCGATGCTGGAATACCGGATCATGGTGGATAGCGGTAATCATCAGAACAAACCTTTGACTATGGATGTTCCGGCCCACGGGTATAAAACGTTTTCCAATAACGAAATGGATTTTCCACTCATCATAAATAACCCTGTCAAGAACCCCTTCGTGATCCCTGGGCTGAAGAAGATGCAAATCGACGCCCAGCTCAATCCCGTTTATACATTCGACTCCTTTGTCGAGGGTGATTGTAACAGGGTAGCCCGCCGCGCGGGTAAGACGGTGGCGGAAAAGCCCGGCGCCAACTCCTTCAACCCCCTGGTAATTTATGGTGGGGTAGGGTTGGGCAAGACCCATCTGGCTCAGGCCATCGGCAACGAGGTCAAACGTCTCCATCAGAACAAGGTCGTATTATATGTGAGCTCCGAGAAGTTCATCAACCAGTTCGTAGATCACAGCCGCAATAATGCCATCAACGATTTCATTCACTTCTATCAATTAGTTGATGTATTGATCATCGATGACGTGCAATTCTTCAGTCGCGCCGAGAAATCCCAGGATGCCTTTTTTGCGATCTTCAATCATCTGCATCAGTCCGGAAAACAGCTGATCCTGTCTTCCGATAAGCCGCCCAAGGATCTGGATGGGCTGCAGGAGCGGTTGTTGAGCCGTTTTCGCTGGGGGCTTAGCGCCGATCTTCAGGTGCCCGACTATGAGGTGCGGATCGACATCCTCGAGCGGAAGATGAAGAATGACGGTCTCGAGATGCCCAAGGAAGTGGTCAAGTATCTTGCCTATAATATCAACACGAACGTACGCGAGCTCGAAGGGGCATTGATCTCTCTTTTGGCACAATCTTCGCTGAATAAGAGGGAAATAGACCTGGAATTGGCAAAGAAGGTGCTCCGTAATTTCGTGAAAACTAGCAGTAAGGAAATTACTATCGAAACCATACAGCGCATGGTATGTGAGTATTTCGATGTATCCTATGATAAATTGCTGCAAAAGACCCGCAAACGCGAGATCGTTCAGGCGAGGCAGATCACTATGTACCTGGCCAAGGCCTTTACCAAGAATTCGCTCAAGACCATCGGCGAACATTTCGGCGGCCGCGATCACACCACCGTGATCCATTCCTGCCAGACCGTCAAAGACCTGATGGATACCGACAGCCTCTTTCGCGAGAACGTCATGGAGCTCCAGCAGAAGGTCCAGCTCGCCGCGATGTAGTTCGCCCTTCGCGTGCGCTCCGCCCCGCGCCACTGGCCATCGCGCCACCGCCCGCCCCGCGCCACCGCCCGTCG
>DASZOW010000712.1:0-5497 GCA_035550615.1 Puia sp. | reverse complement strand
TAAAACCGGTATAGATAGCCTGCATTGAGGTCCCACTGGTGACCATGCTGGCCCGGCAGGTATTCCTGGTACAGCCACTGCAGACCGGCAAACACGATATGCCGGCCGTGGATCAGATGCCGCCAGCCGCCTTGTAGCTTCTGGGTTTGCAGACGATGCGGATCGGCAAACTGGACAATAGCGCCATTGTCGTCGGGGGATATCCCGGTCCCGGCAGCCAGCAGATAATAATCGTCGGCCCCACCGTAATAATACCGGGTGGTGACCGTTACCGACTGGGACGTACCGCCCTGTCCCGGGACAAGATAGCAGCGGGCATTGAACCAGAGATTGCGATAATATTTTCCGATGGAGAAGGTATACAGCCAGGTGCTGCTGCTGAAGTAAAGATAGCGGAACCCGGCGTCCGCCTCGAAAGCGTGGGGAAGATTGGCATAGAGCGAAGCGCCCGTTCGCCAGGCAGGGAAGAGCGTAGACTGCGGCGAATAGCCAAGATCGATATAGCCGTAGAGAAAACGCGAAATATGCGGATAAGCTTCTGTTTCGAACTGCACGCCACTCTCCCGGAAGCGATTGGCATAGTTGAACCAGCCGATGACGGAGCCGAAACGGGTTTGCCGGCTATACTCCAGGCTCGCCAGGTGCCAGGGATCATGATACTGCCGGTCGAAATAGATAAGATCATAAGCCAGGCCTATCTTGTTTCCTGCGGCTTCTTCATGTATCCTTCCAGCCAGCGAACGTATGGCGGTATTTTGGGGCGCCGCCGCCACGAGACTGTCTATCGCTTTCCCGGCTTCCCGGTAGCGATGCAGGGCCGCCAATAGCTTCGCCCGGCGTTGTCTCAGCTCTATCGAGAGGGGATGGGCGTCCAGCCCCAGAAGACAGACGGCGAATGCGGTACTGTCATTGCCATTCCAGGATTCCAGGTCCGACCAGGCGATACAGGCGTCTTCATAACCCGCATGCTCCCGGAGCGTGGTTACAAATGCCAGTCGGGCGCTGTCGACGTTATGGGTCCAGGCATAAAGCCGGCCCAGGAAGACGTGGATGTCGGCATCTGCCGGAGAAAGCTCGAGCGCAGCCCGGCAGGTTCGGATAGCGGCGGAATATTCATGGTTGTCGAATGCCTCACGGCGTGCCTCCCGGTAGAGGTCTTCCGCGGAGAGGCGGGATTGACCCCACGTCGTCGCGGGTATGGCCAGCAGCCAGCCAAACAGCAGCCAGAACAAACGCAAAGCGGTCGTTTTCATGTGTACATCATCGGTACACGTATTTGATACCGATACCTGTTAGTAACGCCGCCGGGCTAGGCAACATGGAAACAGAGGGCTATTTTCTTATTTTTTTAAGTAAAACTACTTACAGATCCCTGGCTGGTGGCTCGGGCAACGTAAAATAAAAGGTCGCACCTTCCCCGCGTACTCCACTGGCCCACACCCTTCCCCCATGTCTCGAAACGATCCGCTGAACGATGGCCAGACCGACGCCCGTGCCTTCGAACTCTTCATTGCTATGCAGCCGCTGGAAAACGCCGAACAGCTTGCCGGCATATTCCATATCGAAGCCCACCCCATTGTCCTGCACAAAATACCCGGTCTCGCCAGGTTTCTGTTGCTCGGGCGAACCGATGGTGATCCTGGGTGCGAGAACTTTTGCGGAATATTTGATGGCATTCGAGATCAGGTTGACCCACACCTGCCGGAGAAGCGCACGGTCACCGTAAGTCGGCGGCAATTCCTGCACCTCGATTAGGGCATGATGCGCCATGGAGCCTTCCAGCTCATTCACCACCTCTCCGACCAAATCCTGCATGTTCACAGGCGATCGTTGCATTTCTTTCCTTCCCATCTGGGAGAACGCCAGCAGATCATCGATCAACATTCCCATCCGCCTGGCATTGGAGCGGATATTGCCCAACAACCTCCGGCCTTCATCGTTCAGCACATGCTGGAACTCCTCTTCCAGTATATGGGAATAACCATTGAGCGCCCTCAAAGGAGCACGCAGATCGTGGGAAACGGAATAAGAAAAGGATTCGAGCTCTTTATTTACCTCCCTGACCTCCGAGAGGGCCTTCGTCAGCTCGTTGTTGATACGCTTCTCCTCGGTGATATCCCTTTCGGTAATGGCTATAGAGCGAAGACCGCTCTCGGCATCCACCAACACGGAGGCGGAGAACAGCACATCCCTGACCTCTCCGCGCTTGGTTATGCGCGTGGTCTCCACGGATTGGACCGGGCTCCCATCCAGGACCGCATTGACTACGGCCTGGGCTTCGGCCAAAAGATGCTCGGGCACGAAATTCCAGATATTCATCTTAAGCGCCTCCTTTTCGCTGAACCCATATATCCGTTCCGCTCCTTTATTCCACGATATGACCCTGCCGTCGGCATCATGCAGATAGATGGCGTCATTCGACTGTTTGACCACCGCCACCAGGTAGTTCCTGATCTCCTCCGCTTCCTGGGCGCCGGTCATGTCCCTGACGTTGGCCAACCACCTTCCCTTACGGCTGATCACGCTCCAGCGCAGATACCTGGTCCTCCTCTCCGCGGTCCATACCCTTGCCTCAAAGGTAAATCGCTCCTCACCCTCCCGGCTTATCTTTTGGACCTTATGCCGGTCCTCTTCATGCAGATAAAACCACAACGAAGTCCCTTTGACCTCGTCACGCGAATAGCCCAATATATCCTTTGCCGCATGGTTCGTCTCCTCGAACACCAGCGTGGCGGCATCCAGGGTACATATAAGATCGGCGGAATTATCGATCAGTAAAGCGTATTTTTCGAGGATTGCATTTTTTTCAGCCAGCTCTTTCCTTTGCTGACTTTGCAGCAGCAAGGCCGACACCCGCGCTTCCGTAACCGCAGGATCCAAAGGCCTGTAAAGATATTCACCGGCCCCTTGCCCGGGTCCCTGCAACGGCAGTTCCCCATCTGCGCAGACAAAGAGGATCGGTACATCGCGGGTACGCCGGTTCGTCTTCAATATCTGCGCCACCTCTATTCCGCTCATCTGCGGCATCTGGACATCCAGTAGGATAAGATCCAGGTCTTTGCTCAGCGCAATCTTCAAGGCTTCCTTTCCATTTGTTGACTTGAAAAAACCCCGGCCCGGACCCGATAGCATCTGTTCGAGCGAATAGATGTTCCGGACATCGTCGTCGACAATGAGGATATGCGTCTTTTTGTTTGGGGTCATTGGTTTTATGTTAATCCTGTTTCAGGAAGATCCTTTCCCGTTTGTCGATCTCCGCAAACCTGTTCTTCTTATCGGAAAAAAGCAAGGACTCCTTACTGCCCAGCGCCAGGAGACCAAAGGAGCACAAGCTTTCGTAAAAAAGATCGATGACCTTATTTTGCAGGTTTTGATTGAAGTAGATGAGTACATTTCGGCAAAGGATCAGCTGGAACTCGTTGAAACTCCGGTCCGTCGTCAGGTTATGGACCGAAAAGACAATGCCTTGCCTGAGACTTCTGTCTATCAGGGCTCCATCGTATTTGGCCAGGTAGTAATCGGAAAAACTATGCTGGCCGCCGCTCTTCACATAATTAGCCGTATACCCGGACATATTCGCAAGCGGAATGATTCCCTCCTTGGCCTTCTGCAGTGAGCGTTGATTGATGTCCGTCGCATAAATGAGCGATCTTGTCAGCAATCCTTCTTCCTTGAGCAGGATAGCGATGGAATAGACCTCCTCGCCCGTAGCGCAGCCTGCTACCCAGATCTTTATCAGCGGGTATGTTGCCAGCCGGCTCCTTACTTTTTCCCGAAGGCTCTTATAAAAAGAGGGATCCCTGAACATTTCAGTTACCGTTACCGAGATCTCCTGTACGAACTCTTCGAATAACATATCGTCACGGAGAACGGCTTTTGCCAGCACATCGATGCCCTCGATCTTTCGGCTGCTCATGAATTGCCCGATACGTCGCAGCATGGAAGCTTCCGAATATTCAGTGAAATCATACCCGTATACCAACCGGATGGATTCCAGCAAGCCCTGCAGAGACGCTCTTTCTGTCATGCCTTTAGGGGATTAAGCACTCCGGCCATCGTCCTGAGCAGCTCGTCCATATCCACCGGCTTGGACACATAGCCCGACGCCCCGGCTTCCAGGCATTTCTCCTTGTCGCCCTTCATCGCCTTGGCCGTTACCGCGATAATGGGCACCTTACTCGATGTCCCGTTACTGGTCCTGATCTGTCGGATACATTCATACCCGTCTATGTCCGGCATCATGATATCCATGAGGACGATGTCGATATCGTCATAAGCATCCAGCAGCCGGACGGCATCCCGCCCGTTCAGGGCTGTCAGGACCTTCATTCCGATTCCCATGGCATCCAGGTAGCAGGACAACGCGTATGTATTCCGCGGGTCGTCATCGGTAACAAGAATACTTTTTCCCCTGAGAATATCTTCGATCATAATCATCTTTTTAACGGTATAGCCAGACCCTCATAAGGGACAGTAGCTGATCGATGTTCACGGGCTTGGCGATATAGTCCGACATCCCGGCTTCAAGACATTTCTCCCTGTCGCCTTTCATGGCCTTGGCGGTCAGCGCGATAATAGGAATTTTTTGCCCTTTGCCCATTTTGCGCATCTCCCTGGTAGCCTCGTAGCCATCCATCCCGGGCATCATCACATCCATGAGAACGATGTCGATGTCCGAAGACTCCTTGAGCGCCTTTATGGCCGCCTGGCCGTTCTCAGCCGTAACACAACGCATGCCTTCCTCTTCCAGCACATTTGTCAGCGAGTAGATATTCCGCATATCGTCGTCCACCACAAGGACCTTTTTATTTTTGAGAACCTCGTCCGTACGATGCAGCTTGCGGATGATCTGCTGCTTGTCCTTTGGAAGCCGCGACTCTATCCGGTGCAGGAAAAGCGTTGTCTCATCCAGTAACCTTTCCCTGGAATCCGCGGTCTTCAACACTACCGTGCTGGCCAGCTTGTTCAGCCGGGCGGTTTCGTCCCTGGTAAGATCCCGGCCTGTATAAACAATGATCGGCGTCCGCTCCAGGCTGCCATTGTCCCTGATCTTTTCCAGCAGCTCGAATCCACTCATATCGGGAAGACCGAGATCGATGATAATGCAATCGAAGTGCTCTTTTTGAATAGCCGAGAACGCTTCCTTCCCCGTATAGCTGGAAAAGGTCTTGACATCCCCATTGCCGATGAGTTCCCGGATGGCATGGTTATGCTGTATGTTGTCCTCCACGATCAGCAGCTTTTTCAATTTCTTGTTGACGAACTCTTCCATCCTGCTGAAGACGGCCCGAAGCTCGCCTGCGGCCACCGGTTTCCTGATAAAATCGAACGCGCCCAGGTCCAGTCCCTCCCTTCGTCGGTCATAACCGGAGAATATCTGTACAGGGATATGTCTCAGCTCCGGATCGCCTTTCAGTTGCCGCAGGACCTCCGCCCCATCCAGGACAGGCAGCTTCATATCCAGCAGGATGGCGTCCGGTTTGTAATACCGCGCCAG
>DASZOW010000711.1:0-5549 GCA_035550615.1 Puia sp. | reverse complement strand
TGACGGTCTCTATCGGAGCTGAATCGAGTAAACAGGCGGGTGGTCCGGCATCGGTGAACTTTTCCGATGATGTCAGTAATATCTGATCAGCGCCACAGAACCATATTTCGTCATCAGCCCGTGATCCAGCTTTTCCACGTCCCCGCCAATTGTCAGTACTTTCTCCACCACCGCGTCCAATGGGCCATCGGTGAAGAAGCCTGTGGGTGAGGCCTCCGATCTCTCTACCACAACGAGCCGCGAATTGCTGCATCGTGCCGCCTTGCATACTTCGTCGACGCCGCATACCAGTTTGCCTGCTTCCGCGGCTTTTTCCAGTTGTAGCAGCAATAGCTGCTGGCTAAGCTGGCGCCAGTTGTCCAGCATAGGTTGCAGGAGCGATTCCAGCTCATTTTCCCTGGCATCTATGCAGTGTTTATATACATAACCAGCAATATTCTTCGCATGCCGGGTGATCCGGGCGAAATGTCGTGTCAAGTGCTCCGTCCCCGCTATGAATACCGGCAATGGATAGGCTTTGAGCATGTGTCCCAGCCCCCTATCCACATAATGCAGGAATTTGTCGAGGTTTTCCGGACCATTGTTCTTGATCAGCCGTAGCGCGTTGGCATTCTTCAGATACATCTTCGATCCCCTGTCGCTGAGCACCAATAGCAAATAATCTTTGTCCGAAGGCTTGCAATCCGCCAGATCGCGTACCCGGAAGGGCTGATCTATCACCATCCGCTCTTCCACCGGAAAATCCATGTATGTCGTGCCGGACATGACGGCGGAAACCCATACTGCTACGCTTTGTTTATGGGTCGAATAGTTGAGGCCCCGCAATGCCTGCTGCAGCCGTTTTATCACCGGCATGGCTTCTTCGGCGGAATGCCGGGTCAGCAGTTCTTTTTCAGCTGTTCCCAGGAGGCGTTTTACCCTGAGTTCGATTTCCCTTTTGGGAGTCATCTTAGGGTTAAAGGGAAATATTACTGCAATTGTCGGTTGGAGCGTCGCCGGCGTCTCGGCCAGCAGGCTGTTTTTAGCAAGAACGAGTGTATCCATAATCCGATTATTTGGAGCAAATATATCTTTGGCCTCTCGCGTCTTCCATGAGTGAGATCAGGTACAGATATGATCGTAGTCATACAGCAGGCAGGGTTATCGTAAACGTAGAGCCGGTGGCCGGCTGGCTTTCGACCGAGATGGTGCCGCCCATCAGGTCCAGATAGCGCATCACGATGCTTAATCCAAGGCCGGTGCCCGGTACGCCTCCCGTGTTGCTGGCCCTGAAGAACCGTTCGAAGAGGTGTGGCTGATCCTTTTCCGGGATGCCGATGCCCTGGTCCGCCACCGAAAACCTTACCCAATCGTACGTAAATTCCACGCGGAACCGGATCAGGCTGCTTGCCGGGGAATATTTTATGGCATTGCTTAACAGGTTATTGAGGATGTTGCGCAGCAGATGCTGATCCATCAGAACGTCCTGTGCTTCCCCCCGCACCTCCAACTCGATCCGCTGCCCGTCCATGCAGGCTTCTTCCATGTCCTGTATCGTCTCTTCCGCCATTTTCACGAGGTCTGTGCGGGCCGGATCGTTGCGAACGATCCCTTCCTCCAATTTTTCCACAGAAAGAAAATCATTAAGCAGCTGCTTCAGGTTATTGAGGTTCGACTTTATCCGATGGATATGCCGGAGGCGGTTGTCGGCCATCTCCGGTCCGTTGTATCTTTCGATCAGGTTCGTCGAGCTGAGGATCACGCTGAGCGGCGTCTTAAACTCATGACTGGCCATCGTCACGAAACGGGACTTCATTTCGTTTAGCTCCCGCTCCCGCACCAGGGCCCTGTTCAGATCTTCGCGAACCTTGATCTGCGCACTGATATCCTTGGTGATCTTCATGAAGCCTGTGAGCTTCCCGTCCTCATTACGGATCGCAGTGAGGACTACATCTGCGTAGAACTCCGACCCATCCTTGCGTTTACGCAAGCCGATACATTCATAACGTCCTTCCACCCCGGCCTTACCGAGATTATAGACAGGCTCTCCGCGTGCATTTTGTTCGTTCGTATAGAATACCGAGATCGGTTTGCCGATGATCTCTTCCCTGGTATAGCCATTGATCTGTTCGGCGCCCTGGTTCCAGGTCAGTACGATCCCATCGGGGTCGATCATGCAAATGGCGTATTCTTTAACGTTGCTGACGAGCAGGCCGGCAAAATCCCTTGATTCCTGCAAGCCTTTTTCCGCCCGCTTTCGCCGATCCAGATTGTAAGGAATGATAAAGCCGCTTGCCACCAACAACGCCAGCGCCAATGCCAGCAGGGTAACGATGGCGTTTTTCAAAAGATCCCTGCTTTTACCATTGGCTGCTTCGAGGATATCCAATAGCCGGCCCTCCTCGGCCTGCACCCGCAAGAGTAATGCCCGGATGTTATCGACGCGTGATCTCCCGGGCGCGGAGGCTGCTTGCCGCAAGGTGTCCAGCCTGGCTTGTTGGGAAGGATTGTCAATAGTAAGCTGCTGAAGACGGAGAATATGTTGTAGTAATTGTGCCGTATCTGCGTCGCTGTTCTCCAGAGCGCCCAGGCTGGATAGGGCGTGCCGGTCTTCGTCGAGGACGAGTATAGTATGCTCCACAGCCTTGTTCGTCTCGCTGAAGATCTTGTGATACCGGATGGTGATGATCAGCAAACCGACGACAGCCACGAGCAGCAGCACTGCCAAGAGAAGGTATGTTTTTTTCGAGCGAGCCACGACGGTAAGCCTTGAACAGCTAAGGTAGCGCTATTTGCTGAGGCCATGGGACGACATAATAGAGTTTTTTGGCCTGTTAATGTTTTATTAATGCTTTATTAGCCTTGTGCTTATAGTTTTACCGTATGATTAAAATCCGCCGGAGAAAGCCTCTCTTACTGCTTTCGTTACTCGTCTGCTGTTTTATCCATACCCGGGCGCAGCAAATACCACCCTATCTCGATTCTACCCTGTCTGTGGAGGCGCGGATCACGGATCTGCTGCCGCGGTTGACGCTGGAAGAAAAGGTCCAGCAGCTTAGCGATAGTTGGGGATCCAAGGGTATACCGCGGCTGAAGGTGCCGGCGATGTTGAAGACGGAGGGGCTGCATGGGCAGTCCTATTCCACGGGGGCGACGATATTTCCACAGGCGATAGAGATGGCCTCATCGTTCGATACCGCACTGGTCCATGATATCGGTAAGACGACCGCCGTAGAGTCGAGGGCGGCGGGACTAAGAGTCAGCTGGTCGCCGGTGCTGGATGTGGCGCGCGATGTCAGGTGGGGCCGGGTGGAAGAGACATACGGAGAAGATCCTTACCTCGTGAGCCGGATGGGCGTGGCCTGGATCGATGGTTTCCAGGGGCAGGGCATGATAGCGGTGCCCAAACATTTTGCGGGGCATGGAGAGCCGTTGGGCGGGCGTGACAGCCACGACGTGGGGTTATCCGACCGGACGATGCGGAATGTGCATTTAGTGCCTTTTCGCGCTGCGATCCGGGAGGCGCATGCCGGCGGGGTGATGGCCGCCTATAGTACCTGGGATGGGGTGCCGGACAATGGGTCGCGGGAGCTGTTGCAAAAGATCCTGCGCGAAGAGTGGGGATTTGACGGTATCGTCGTCTCCGACTGCAGCGCCGAAGAAAATTTTTACCGGAAGCAATCGGTGGTCGACAACCCGGATGAGGCTGTCAAAATGGCGATCCTGGCGGGTGTCGATATCGAGTGTGGTTCCGTGAATGCTCACACGCTGGCCGGCGCCGTCCGGAGAGGGGTACTCAAGGAAAGCGACCTGGACGTGAACCTGCGCCGGGTGTTCCGCGCCAAGTACCGGCTGGGTCTGTTCGACAGACCGGGCCCCGATAAGATGAACTGGGAAAAGCTGCCGGTGTACGATATCCCGCCGCATCGCGCCTTGGCGAGGCAGGCCGCCGTCGAGGGATCCGTACTGCTGAAAAATGATCAGGTGCTTCCCTTGTCAAAAGATATCCGGACGATCGCGGTCATCGGCCCTACCGCTGATTCCGTAGAGACCGGCGATTATTCTGCAAAGGCGGCGGCCGGTCAACTGGTAACAGTGTTACAAGGCGTCCGATCGCATGTGAGCGCGCGTACGAAGGTGTTATATGCAAAAGGATGCGGGGTGCTGTCGATGGATTCGTCGGGTTTTGGCCGCGCCGTCGAAATGGCTTCCCGGGCAGACGTGGTCATACTGGCGGTCGGCGGGCATTCCGGCGAGAATGTAGATGGGGCCACGCTGGAGATCCCCGGTGTGCAGCGGAGATTGATCCGGCGCATCGCCGCCACGGGAAAGCCGGTGGTGCTTGTGTTGGTGAACGGAAAGCCCTTTACCCTGTCCTGGGAGTCGGAGCATCTTGCCGCCATTTTGGAAACCTGGTACCCCGGCGAAGAAGGCGGGGATGCCACTGCCGATATCCTGTTTGGCGATGTCAACCCCAGTGGCCGGCTGCCGGTGACCTTTCCGCGGCATGTAGGGCAGCTGCCGCTGCATTATAATTATCTGCCGTCGGGCCGTAACTACGATTACTATGACATGCCTTTTTCGCCGCTCTACCGGTTTGGATATGGGCTTAGCTATACCACTTTCAACTATTCCAATCTGAGGACGGCATTTGACGGCGACACGGTCCTCGTGTCGGCGGATATCGAGAATACGGGCAACCGCGCGGGTGATGAAGTCGCGCAGCTCTATCTCACGGATGTCGTCAGCTCGGTGATCACGCCGGTGATCTCGCTCAAGGGTTTTCAGCGGGTGCATCTCGACAAAGGCGAAAAGAAGACCGTCGTTTTCCAGATTTTACCTTATCAGCTGTCGCTGCTGAATGCCTCGATGGAGCGGGTCGTGGAGCCGGGTGTCTTCCGCGTCCATGTGGGTGGCGTGAGTCCCGAACCACCTTCCGGCAATACCGGGCACAAGCTCAAAATAGGATTTACCGATCCGCGGGAAGGAGTTTCGGGCGAGTTCGAGATGAAGAAAGCATATGCCGCTTTATTTGTGCCGTCGGTTTCCGTGGCGCCGGCGGCCGGCGGTGGCGAGGATTTGACCGTGACGGTGGCTAATGAGGGCAATCTTACCGATGTGGCAGATATCAAAATATATGCAGACAGTTTACTCGATGATCATCGCAGCGAGATAGATCCGGGGCAATCCATGAAGCATACTTTTCATGTAACGTTACATAGGAGCGGTCAGCAGAATATCACCGTCCTGGTAGGGAAAAAGCTGCTAACGGCGATGGTTACCGTCGCCGCAAGTCAGGCAGGGCCGACGCACGAGAATGCGAGTCCTTTGGCGGGAGCCGGTAATGGCAGGGAACAGCGGGTTGGTGTTGTGGGGCTTGCTTTGGAAAATCCCCGGCTCTACCTGGATTTCGATGAGGGCGCGGCGAGGGACCGGGTGTCGGGAGAATTGTTGAAGGTGCAGGGAGCTGGTTATTTTGCCGGGGGAAGGAAGGGCAAAGCGTTTTACAGCAAGGATAAGAACGCCTTTATCGCGGCAGGCGGGATCGATGTGTATAGAAAATCCTGGAC